>NZ_JBHXCW010000141.1:0-20457 GCF_042725365.1 Lentzea sp. NPDC060358
CGTCGAACGTGCGCACGGGCTGAGCCAGACCGCACCGAAGCCCCGGCCGGGATCCTCCGGCCGGGGCTTCGGCGTTCTCCCAGGCGCTCAGAGCTGGCCGTTGGCCTGCCGCCACGCCTTCTCCTTCTGGATCCACTCGTTGTCCTGCGGGAACTCGTCGATCGTCGGCACCCGGCGGATCTCGGTCTTGAAGCCGGGCCCGGTCAGCGGCATGCGCTTCGCCCACTCGACCGCCTCCTCCTTGGACGAGACGTTGAGCAGGTAGAAGCCGTTGAACAGCTCCTTGGTCTCGCCGTACGGGCCGTCCGTGACCACCGGCGGCTCCGCGGAGTAGTCGACGACGATCCCCTCGGACGGGTCGGACAGGCCCTCGGCGGCGAGCAGCACACCGGCGCGGATCAGCTCCTCGTTGAAGGCTCCGACGGTGTCCAGCATCTTGTCGAAGTCGATCTCGCCCATGTTCGCGAAGCCCTCGTCGGTGGCGCGCATGATCAGCATGTACTTCACGGTGTGTCTCCCTGTGGCTCGGTGGGCCGTGCGGCTCCAGCATCCCCAGGTCGAACGGGACCGGTGCGGGATCGACACGGCCCGCAGAAAACTTCTCCGAATCTTTCCCGCGCGACTCCAGCTTCGGTCAGCGGGTCGTTCCGCCACGGACGGTGATCGATCGGTAACGTGCGGTTCCGCCGATCTGGGGGGATTGGTGGAACAGGAGAGAGATGCACGACGAGAACGAAGCAGTCGTCCACGCGCGGCGCTACCGCGGTGGCGAGGGGGACCCGGAGGCGTTCGTCAGGGCGTTCCGGGCGAGCACGGTGTACCTGCGGCGGGAGGACCCGCTGTCGTTGCCGGTGATCACCTTCGGAGGACTCGACTGGCTGGCCGTCTTCTCCGGCCCGGACCTGCTGCGGGAGCACGTCGCGCAGCGCGGGGAACCGGCGGCCGACTACCTGGCCGTCACGGGCGAGCGGCTGCTCGACCACTACCTGCCCGCGCTGCCCGGGCGCACGGGGGTGGTGTTCGACACCGGCACCGAGCACATGATGACCCTGCCGCCGGTGCGCGGCGTCGTCGCCGACGCGCTGGCGGTGGACGCGTGACCGGGTTCGGCGTCGACCTCGGCGCGATGGCGCAGACGATCAAGGGCGTCGACGACACGGTCGCGCTGCTCAAGGAGTTCGCACCCGACGGCGGGTTCCTGATGGCGAGCACCACCAGCCTCGGGTTCCTCTGCCCCGACGAGGACGAGTGCGGCGACGAAGAGCTCGCCGATGCGCTGGACGAGTTCTTCGACCGGTGGAAGTGGGGCGTGCGCCACCTCGTGGAGGAGGGCACGGCGATGGTCGAGGCGCTGACGGACACGCGCAGCGTCTACGAGGAGGCGGAGGACAAGCTCAAGCAGGGCTTCCAGCTCCTGATCGGCGACCCGAACTCCACGGCGGACCCGGCGGACAGGTCGTGGGAGGACCTGCTGCGGGAACCGGCCGCGTCCCCTTCCGGCCGTTCCTCCTCCACGCCGGCGGGTGGCCGTCCATGAGCCTCTTCGGACGCAGCGAGCTCGGCGGCACCCGCGACCCGCGGGAGCTCGTGCCCGGCGACGTCGCGATCCTCGACGAGACCGCGACCGGGCTGCGCAGGCTGGCGGGCGCCTGCCAGGAGGCGAACTCCGGTCTGTCCGGGTTGGACGTCGGCCACTGGACCGGTGCCGCCGCGGAGAAGTTCCAGCAGTACTTCTCCCGGGAGAGGGCGAAGTGGCGCGACGCGGCCGAGGCGTTCGGGCCCGTGGTCGAGGCGCTGACGACCTACCGCGGCGTGGTCGAGCGCGCCCAGCGCCAGGCCGCCGAGGCGATCCGGCTGCACGACGAGGCCGAGGCGGAGACGGCGGCGGCCGAGGAGCGGTACGACGCCGGGGACGGCCCGGTGCCCGTGCCGTTCGCCGACCCCGGCGAGGCCAGGCGCGAGGCGGCGCGGCGGATGCTCGCCGACGCGCGGAAGGCGGTGCGGGCCGGCGCGGCCGAGACCGCGGCGGTCGTCGCGAAGGCGAAGGACAGGGCACCCGAGGAGCCGGGGTTCCTGTCGAGGTTCGCCGCCTCGATCGAGGACAGCTTCGAGAAGACCGTCACGCAGGTGTCGTCGTTCCACTCCGGCCTCGCCGAGTCGGGCCTCACCCTGCTCAGGACGGTCCGGGCGGGCAACCCGTTCGACCCGTACAACGCCGCCCACCCCGGCGAGTACGCCGCGCACCTGGTGGAGCAGGCGTCCGGCATGGTGCACCTGGCCACGCACCCGTCCGAGGCCGTGAAGGGCGTCCTCGACTTCGAGGAGTGGAAGAAGGACCCGTTCTCGGCGCTCGGCAGGCTGACCGGCGACGCCGCCATCGCCATCGCGACCGACGGCGCGGGGTTGCTCGGCGCCACCGAGAAGGCGGTGCTGCGCGAGGCGACCGAGCAGGCCGCGAAGCACGCCGACGACGGCCTGCCGCCGTGGCACCGCCCGGACTACGAGCTGCCCGGGCACACGCCGGACCACCGGCCGCAGCACGGCGACGAGCCGTTCGGTCCGCAGAAGCCGGACGAGCCCGCGCCGCCCGACCGCGAGCCCACGCCGCCCGACTCCGAGCCCGCGTCGCCCGACTCCGAACCTGCGCCGCCCGACCGCGAACCCGAGCCCCCCGCGCGGGAGCCGGAGCGCGGACCGGACGAGCAGCCGCGCGTCCGCGAGCCCGAGCACCTGCCGGAGCCGGACAGGAGCCACTACTTCCAGCTCCGGCAGTCCGTGGCCGAGATGCAGGACTCGCTGCCGCAGCTGCCGTTCGCCGAACGCGCCGCGGTGCAGCAGCGCATGGCCGCCCAGCGGCAGATGATGCGCGACCTCCTCGACCAGCACGCCTGACCCGCGAAGGAGATGTGGACCTGTGCAACCCCAGCAGGAGGAGATGCCGGAGTGGACGCACGGCGGTGAGTTCCCGCCCGTCTCCCGGCAGGTGCCGCTCCACGGCAGGGACCCCGCCTCCGGCACCGAGCAGGTGTGGGTCGGCCGGGTCGTCTGGCAGGCGCGGACGATGCGGGAGGTCACGATGGCGCTCTACGGCCCGTTCGGCCGCAGGACGGCCGTCGGCGACTCCGTCTTCGACGCCCTGTGGAAGATCCGCAACGAGCTGGAGGACCTCGAGCAGTTCCCGCCTCCGCTGTGGAAGGTGCTCGTGCAGGGCGCCCGGCGTGACGTGTGGCACGTCGGGCACCAGGTGTCGATCTTCCCCGGCGACCGCGCCGAGGTGCTCGTGCCCGGCGAGAAGGTGACCCGGACCGTGGACGTGCTGGCGGTGCTGGAACCTGCGGACACCCCGAGCTGGGGTCTGGCCGAGCAGCAGCTGGCGAACTGCGCGGAGTACTTCAGCCGCCTCGACCCGGCCTTCGGCACGAACGGGTGAACGCCTCGGGTTAGAGTGCAGAGGTCGCGTGTGGGGGAAGACCGGTCGAAGTCCGGCGCTGACCCGCAACGGTAGGTCCTCCTCGGAGAGGACGAGCCCGAACACCCGCACACGGCACGCACAGCACCTCCGACTCCTGCCGTGGACTGCGGGAAGGGACCCAGTGATCGCCAAGATCAGCGCGCTCGTCGGCGTGCTCGCCGTCAGCATCGTCGCGGGCGTCGCGCTCGGTCCCGTTCCCGTCCCGTTCGGACTGACCCTCGAGCTGCTGTGGGCGGCCCTGTCCGGGGGCACGATCCCCGCCGACCTCGCGGGGCAGTACCACATCGTCTGGGACATCCGGCTGCCCCGCGTGCTGCTCGCCGCGGTCGTGGGCGCTGGTCTGAGCGCGGTCGGCGTGGCGATCCAGGCGATGGTCCGCAACGCGCTCGCGGACCCGTACGTGCTCGGCATCTCCTCGGGGGCGAGCGTCGGCGCGACCGCCGTGGCCACGCTCGGGGTGCTGCAGGGGTTCGGCGTCTACGCGCTGTCCACGGGCGCGTTCCTGACCGGTCTCGGCGCCACCGCGCTGGTCTACATCACCGCGCGCACGAGCCGCGGGCTCACCCCGCTGCGGCTCGTGCTGACCGGGACCGCGCTGGCGTACGGGTTCTCGGCGGTGGCGATGCTGCTGGTGTTCCAGGCCCCGCACGGCGAGGCGGCCCGCAGCGCCATGTTCTGGTTGCTCGGCAGCCTCGGCGGGGCGAACTGGCAGGCGCTGCCCATCGCCCTGGTCGTGACGGTCGCGGGGATCGTCTACCTGATGACCAGGGCGCGGCAGCTCAACGCGCTGGCGATGGGCGACGAGACCGCGACCACGCTCGGCGTCGGCGTGACCCGGTTCCGCACGCACCTGTTCATCGTGACCGCGGGCATCACCGGCGTGCTGGTCGCGGTGAGCGGCGCCGTCGGCTTCGTCGGCCTGATGCTGCCGCACCTGACGCGGATGGTCGTCGGCGCGGACCACCGCCGCGTGCTGCCGCTGGCACCGCTCGCCGGGGCCTCGTTCCTCGTCTGGGTCGACGTGGCCGCCCGCATGCTGGCCGCGCCGGAGGAACTGCCGCTGGGCGTCATCACGGCCGCGATCGGCGTGCCGTGCTTCATCTTCCTGATGCGCCGCAGGACCTACGTGTTCGGAGGCCGTTGATGCGCGTCGACGTCGAGCAGCTGACCGTCACCGGCATCATCGAGGACATCACCCTGCACGCCTGCGACGAGGTGGTCGGCATCGTCGGCCCGAACGGCAGCGGCAAGTCCACGACGCTGCGCTGCGTCTACCGCGCCTTGAAGCCGGACGCGGGTGCCGTGCTGATCGACGGCCAGAACGTCCACAAGCGACCGGACCTGGCCCGCGAGCTCTCCGCGCTGACCCAGGAGTCGCAGGTCGAGTTCGACTTCACCGTCGCCGAGGTGGTGGAGATGGGCCGCCTCCCGCACGACCGGTCCCCGGCGCACGACCGCGCCGTGGTCGCCAGGGCACTGGCCACAGTGGACGTCGCCCACCTCGCGTCCCGCAGCTTCCTCACGCTCTCCGGCGGCGAGCGCCAGCGCGTGCTCATCGCCCGCGCCGTCGCCCAGGAACCCCGCGTGCTGGTGCTGGACGAGCCGACCAACCACCTCGACATCCGCCACCAGCTGGACGTGCTGTCGCTGACCCGCGGCCTGGGCGTCACGGTGCTGACGGTGCTGCACGACCTGAACCTCGCCGCGTCCTACTGCGACCGCCTGCACGTGCTCGACGAGGGCCGGCTGGTCGCCTCCGGCACCCCGGCCGAGGTCCTCGTGCCGGAGCTGGTCGCCGAGGTCTTCCACGTCACGGCGCACGTCGTGCCGCACCCCACCACGGGAGTTCCCCAGCTCCTGTTCGACCAGGAGGTCACCCCTTGAGAACCGCGCTCGCCCTGGCGTCCCTGCTCCTGCTGACGGGCTGCGGCGCGACCGTCGCGCAGGACACCTCCGCCTCCGACCCGGTGACCGTCACGAACTGCGGCAAGCAGGTCACCTTCGACAAGGTGCCGTCCAAAGTGGTCACCAACGACACCGGCATCACCGAGCTGATGTTCGCCCTGGGGCTCAAGGACCGCATGGCGGGCTACGTCGTCGACAGCGGCAACACCGTCGACCTCCAGACCTCCCCGTGGAAGGCCGACTTCGACAGCGCGCAGCACCTGGCCGACAAGATCTCCAAGGAGGTCGTGCAGGGCGCGGGCGCCGACCTGGTCTTCGCGGGCTGGAACTACGGCTTCAGCGAGAGCACCGGCTTCACCCCGGACGCGCTGGCGCAGCTGGGCATCGGCACCTACCAGCTCACCGAGGCCTGCCGCAACGGCGTGGGCAAGCAGCGCGGCATCATGCCCGCCCTCGACGCCCTCTACACGGACCTGCGCAACCTCGGCGCGATCTTCCGCGTCTCCGACCGCGCCGAGGAGCTCGTGCGCTCCTACCAGCGGCAGGTCGAGGAGGCCGGCCGGCTCACGGCCGGCAAGCCGCGGCCGAAGGTGTTCCTCTACGACAGCGGCCAGGACCAGCCCTTCACCTCCGGCAAGAACGCGGCCCCGCAGGACGTCATCGGCAAGGCGGGCGGCGACAACGTCTTCGGCGACCTCAACGACAGCTGGACCACGGTGAACTGGGAGGCCGTGGTGCAGCGGTCGCCCGACGTGGTGCTGATCGTGGACTACGCGGACGGCGAGTCGAACACGCCCGCGCAGAAGCAGGCGTTCCTGGAGGGCTTCGCGCCTCTCGCCAACGCTCCGGCGGTGAAGAACAAGCGGTTCTTCTCGCTGCCCTACGCCGCTTTGGTGGAGGGGCCGCGGAATCCGGCTTCCATCGAGGCGTTCGCGAAGTTCCTGGCTTCGTCCTGAGCGGTTCCCGGCGGGTGCCGGGGTGGTCGTGCACCTCTGCGGAAATGCGAGGTGCTACCCCTCGGGGGCACCCCGCACCCGAAGTCAGGCCCCAATCGCACGCGCTCCGGCCTGCGCCGCTCCAGCCCGCACCCACCCCGGCACACGCTCCGGCCTGCGCCGCCCCAGTCCGCGCCCACCCCGGCCTCGCCCTCGACCCGGGCCCGCTACAGCCCCGCCGGTCCACCACAGAGGACCCACCGGCCGAACCGCGGCTCGTGACCAGATAGTGGGAGATTGGCTCCCGGCCCTTGGTCCCCGGCCACGAGCTGTGGCAGCATCCCCGGCATGGCTCAGAACCTCGCCATCATTATCGACGAGCGCGTCGGGTAGTTGCCGCCCCTGGCACCCGACGCGCAGACCTCTCGCATCCGCGGGGGGTCTTTTTGTTTGCCCTGATGTGAGGAGAGGACCTTCGATGGCCGGCCCGACCGACGAGTTCCACGTCTACGACACGACGCTGCGCGACGGCGCCCAGCGCGAGGGCATCTCCTACTCCGTCACGGACAAGCTCTCCGTCGCACGACTGCTGGACGGGCTGGGCGTCGGGTTCATCGAGGGCGGCTGGCCCGGCGCGCTGCCCAAGGACACGGAGTTCTTCGCCAGGGCGGCGGCCGGTGACCTGGAGCTCAAGCACGCCAAGCTGGTCGCGTTCGGGGCCACGCGCAAGGCCGGCGTCAGGGTCGAGGACGACCCGCAGGTCAAGGCGTTGCTCGACTCGCAGGCGCCGGTGGTCACGCTGGTGGCCAAGTCGGACCTGCGCCACATCGAGCGGGCGCTGCGGACCGACACCGACGAGAACCTGCGGATGGTGCGCGACACCGTCCGGTTCCTCAAGGACCACGGGCGGCGCGTCTTCCTCGACGCCGAGCACTTCTTCGACGGGTACGCCTTCTCGCCGGACACCAGCCTGCGGGTGCTCGAGTCCGCTGTGGAGGGTGGGGCCGACGTCGTCGTGCTGTGCGACACCAACGGCGGGCAGCTGCCGCTGGGGCTCGCCGGGACGGTGGCCGAGGTCGTCGCGAAGACCGGCTTCCGAGTCGGGATCCACTGCCAGGACGACACGTCCTGCGCGGTGGCGAACACCGTCGCGGCCGTCCAGGCGGGCGCGACGCACGTGCAGTGCACCGCCAACGGTTACGGCGAGCGAGCGGGCAACGCGGACCTGTTCGCCGTCGTGGGAAACCTCGTGACCAAACTCGGCATGGAGGTGCTCCCGACCGGGGCGCTGGCCGAGCTCACCCGTGTCTCCCATGCGTTGGCCGAGATCGCGAACATCGCACCCGACACCCACCAGGCGTACGTCGGGTCGTCAGCCTTCGCCCACAAGGCGGGTCTGCACGCGAGCGCGATCAAGGTGGATCCGGAGCTCTACAACCACATCGTTCCGGACACCGTCGGCAACGACATGCGGGTGCTGGTCACCGAGATGGCCGGCCGGGCGAGCATCGAACTCAAGGGACGTGAGTTCGGGCTCGACCTGGCCGGCCGGTCACAGGAGGTCGGGAACGCGTTGCAGCGGGTCAAGGAGCTGGAGGCGAAGGGGTGGTCGTTCGAGGCCGCCGACGCCTCGATGGAGCTGCTGCTGCGCCGCGAACTGTCCCAGCTGGACACCGCGCCGTTCTCGCTCGAGTCCTACCGGGTGGTGCTGGACCACCGCTCCGACGGCGAGATCGTGTCCGAGGCCACGGTCAAGGTGCACGTGGCGGGGGAGCGGGTCATCGCCACCGCCGAGGGCAACGGGCCCGTGCACGCACTGGACGCGGCCCTGCGCAAGGCGTTGCTGCCGCACCTGTCCTGGTTGGACGCGGTGGAACTGGCCGACTACAAGGTGCGCATCCTCACCGAGCACCCCGGAACCGACGCCGTGACGCGGGTGCTGGTCGAGTCCACCGACGGGGAACGCGGCTGGACCACGGTCGGGGTGCACGGCAACATCGTCGAGGCGAGCTGGCTCGCGCTGTGCGACGCGCTCGTCCACAAGGCCATGCGCGCGTCGGTCTAAGGTTGGACCCGTGCGTATTGCCAGGATTGCCCACCCGCAGGGCGTTGCCTTCGTCCAGGTCCAGGGCGAGGAAGCCGCGGAGATCGCCGAACACCCCTTCGGCACGCCCACGTTCACCGGCCGCAAGTGGCCGCTGGCCGACGTGCGGCTGCTCGCCCCGATCCTGCCGACCAAGATCATCGGCGTGGGCCGGAACTACGCGGACCACGCGGCCGAGCTCGGCAACGAGGTCCCCGCGGAGCCGCTGCTCTTCTTCAAGCCGAACACCTCGGTGGTCGGGCCGAACGTGGAGATCAAGCTCCCGGCCGTCTCGGAACGCGTCGACTTCGAGGGCGAGCTGGCGGTCATCATCGGCCAGCCGTGCCGCGAGGTGCCCAGGGCCAAGGCGATGGGCGTCGTGATGGGCTACACCATCGCCAACGACGTCACCGCGCGCGACCTGCAGAAGAAGGACGTGCAGTTCACCCGCGCCAAGGGATTTGACACGTTTTGCCCGATGGGTCCGTTCATCGAGACGGAGTTCGACCCGTCCGACGTGCGCGTCGTCACCGAGGTCGACGGCGAGGTCAAGCAAGACGGACGTACTTCCTTGATGGTGCACGACATTCCGTCGCTCATCGAGTACGTGTCCGGGATCATGACCCTGCTCCCCGGCGACGTCATCCTCACCGGAACGCCCGCCGGCGTGGGCCCGATGACGGCCGGACAGACGGTCTCCGTGACGGTGGACGGCCTCGGAACGCTCACCAATCCGGTCGCAAATAGGTAGCCGTACGGAGCAATCCGGCGGCCGGAAGGTTACGCAGCACGGTACCCGCTAGTAACTTCCCGGTGTCATGACGGACCTGGCGTCCACCCGTGTGCTGCTCGTCGACGGTTCGCAGCTCATCACCGAGGGGCTGCGGATCTCGCTGCACCGCACTCACTGCTTCCGCGTTGTGGGGATCGCCCACACCGTGGCCGACGCTGCGCGCTGTCTGCGCAGCACATTGGTGGACCTGGTCGTCACGGACTTCGACGTGCCGGGCGGTGGGCCGTTGCGCACCGTGCGCGACACGGCGCAGTTCCGGCCCAGCGCCCGCGTCGTCGTGCTGTCCAATGCGGACAGTCCGAGCTGGGCCCGCGCCGCCCTCGACGCCGGCGCGGTCGCCTACCTGCTGAAGACGTCCCCCGTGGCGGAGCTGCTGCCCACCATCGCGGCCGCGGTGCGGGGCGCTCCCGCCACGATCGACGCGCGGGTGGGGTCGCTCGCCCGCCTGCCTGCGCGGATGCCCCCGCCCGCGTCGCTCGGCCAGCTGTCGGCCCGCGAGTTCGACGTGCTGGCCGAGATGGCGAAGGGCATGGACAACGCCCGGATCGCCCAGCGGCTCTTCATCAGCAACGACACCGTGAAGACCCACGTGAAGGCGATCCTGCGCAAGCTGGGCGCGCGGGACCGCGCCCACGCCGTGGCGATGGTGCTCGGCGAGTCGTCCGAGTCGTTCGTCACGACCTGACGATGGTCTGCGGGGCCCTGCGCGCGAAGTCCGGCGCGTGCTCCGGACGCGGCCCGATGGCGACCATGTAGGCCGGGACGGCCTGCAGCAGCGGGAAGCGCCGCGCGAGCCTCAGCGGGACGGGGACGCCGCTCGACGAGATCGTGGCGCCGCCCTCGACGACGCGCTTGAGGAACAGGTTCTGGATCACCCGCTGCGCCGTCTGGATCACCGCGGTCGGGAACAGGCGGCGGCGGCGCACCTTCGCGAGCGCGGCGCCGGTCAGGGTGCCCTCCCGCAACGGCTTCGCGAGCAGCCTGGCCGTCGCGACCGCGTCCTGCACCGCGAGGTTGATGCCGACGCCGCCGATGGGCGACATCGCGTGCGCCGCGTCACCGATGCACAGCAGCCCGTTCACGTGCCAGCGCCGCAACCGGTCGAGCTTCACGTCGAGCAGCTTCGCGTCGTCGAGGCTCTCGACGTGGCCGACGCGGTCCGCGAGCCACGGCACCAGCGTGACGACGCGCTCGCGGAACTTCTCCACGCCCTCGGCCCGCAGCTGCCGGTCGGTCCCCTTGCGGATCAGGAACGCGCACTGGAAGTACTCGCCGAGTGGAATCAGGATCAGCGCGCTGCCCGCGCTGAACCGGCCGGCGCCGCCCCGGACCTCGTCGCTCTCGTTGCGCGGCAAGCGGAACCACCACACGTCCATCGGAGCGCCGAACCGGTGCACGGGCAGCTCCACCGCGGCGCGCAGGATCGAGCTCCGCCCGTCCGCCGCCACCACGAGGTCGGCGGCGATCTCGCCGGTGCCGCCGCCGACGCGGTCCCGGTAGGTCACGCCCGTGACCCTGTTGCCGCGCTTGGTGATCCCGGTGACCTCGGTGTTCATCCGCAGCGAGAACGACGGCTCCAGCCGGCCGGCGTCCGCGAGCAGGTCCAGGAAGTCCCACTGCGGGACCATCGCGATGTGCTTGTGCGCACCGGGAAGCCGGCTCAGGTCGGCGAGCGGCGCCTTCTCGCCACCCTCGAGCAGCGCCTCGATCCTGTCCACCTTCTGGTGCGGCACCTGCTCGAACGCCGGTCCGAGCCCCAGCTCGTCCAGCAGCGTGAGCGTCGACGCGTGCACCGTGTCGCCGCGGAAGTCGCGCAGGAAGTCCGCGTGCTTCTCCAGCACGGTGACCTCGACGCCACCGCGGGCGAGCAGCAGTCCCAGCACCATCCCCGCCGGACCGCCCCCGACCACCAGGCAGGTCGTCCTCTCCATGTCGATCCCCTCTTTTCAACCGCTGTTGAATAAACTCAGCATGCTCTTGATCGCCTTGTCCGTCAAGCGGAGTCGTGGGTGGTGCCGCTCCCGCGCCGCACGCGTGCGGCGATCATGATCCACAGTGGACGGTCTGGGATACCAGGCCTCGAAACGGTTGCGGTTGATGCACAACGATGTTTCGCGAGCTAGAGTGCCGCGCTCGCCCGACCTCCGGAGCGGCCTGACTGCGTTGTGTCGTCGAACAACACTCGTCCGGGCGATTGCATTCGGCGCCTGGGGGAGCGGGACTGGTTCGTTCGGGGCCTCAAGGTCGACTTGATCGTGCAAGCGCCTGGAGGAATCACCTCGTTAGCCGAATCGGACGAGGCCCCCTCGCACCTAACCTTCCTGGGTGACAACTGCGTCCCCGACTTTCACGCGTAAGAGAACCGGCGAGATCCGCGCTGTGTGCCTGGACGTCGACGACACACTTGTCGACTACAGCACCTCTTCGCGCGCCGCGTTGGCATCGATGGTCGGTAACGCCGACGCCTGGTCGTTGTGGCAGCGGATCACCGACGACCACGTCTCCCGCCAGCTCGCCGGCGAGCTGCCGTACGAGTCGATGCGCAACATCCGGACGCAGGCCTTCTTCGCCGCTCTCGGCGAGGAGCTCACGCTGGACGAGGCCACCCGCCGCGAACTGGGCCGCCAGGAGGTCCTGACGTCGAGCTGGTGCCTGTTCGCCGACGCGATCCCGACGCTCGACTGGTTGCGCGCCACGGGACTGCCGATCGCGGCGATCAGCAACGCCTCCGGCCGGCACCAGCGCATGAAGATCGCGCAGCTCGGCCTCTCCGAGTACTTCGACGCGGTCCTGATCGCCGGCGAGGTCGGCTGCGCCAAGCCGGACCGCGTGATCTTCCACACGGCCTGCCTCGCCCTCGGCGTCCCGCCGGGCGACACCGTCCACGTGGGAGACCGCCTGCACGCCGACGCGATCGGCGCGCGTGATGCCGGGATGCACGGCATCTGGATCAACCGGACGGGTCCGACCGGCGGCACGCTGCCCGCGGGACTGTCCTCGATCGCGTCGCTCGCGGAACTGCCGGAGCTCCTCGTCTGCGAGCTGTCCGCCGCCACCGCCTGAGGCGACCCTCTGATCGTGCCTGCGATCGACCTCGAGACCGGCCCCCACCTGCGCGTTTGGCGTTAGGTGGGGGCCGATTTCACTTCTGGTGGGGGCGTGGTCTAGTATTTCTCACGGCAGCAACGAGGGGCTCGGAACTCCCAGGAGAACCAAGTCGATCGTGAAAGCCAATGGGGTATGGTGTAATTGGCAGCACGACTGATTCTGGTTCAGTTAGTCTAGGTTCGAGTCCTGGTACCCCAGCTGCAAGACCGGTAAGACAAGCAAAAAAACGAACTGAATAGCCGGATTTGGACCGGACAGAGCGATCTGATAAGGTTCACTCCAGCAAGAAATTCTAGGGCCCCGTCGTCTAGCGGCCTAGGACGCCGCCCTCTCAAGGCGGTAGCGAGGGTTCGAATCCCTTCGGGGCTACAGAAGTGAAAGAGGCCTGTCAGCGGAAATCGCTGACAGGCCTCTTTCGTCGTGTCCTCTGGTGGCTGAGCCTCCGGACCCCCAGCCGGCGGGGCTTCGCCCCTCGGCCACCCGAAGCCTTGATGCCATTGCGCGCTGAGGGACTTCGCTTCGCTCATCCGATGTGACTCGACTCGCTCCGCTTCGCCGGGCTGATTCGGCTCGCTTCGCTTCATCCATTGTTGGCGTGATTGGTGTCACCACGTCCCGGGTCTCTTTTAATGCGAACAGCCGCCCCTTCTCGTGAAGGAGCGGCTGTTGTTGTGCGGTGTTCAAAGGCGGCTTTGCAGGGCCTCTGCTGCTGCGAGCAGGTCTGCCGCCCAGCGGGCCCCTGGGCGACGGCCCATGCGGTCGATCGGGCCGCTCACCGAGACCGCGGCCACCACGGCGCCCGCCGAGTCTCTGACCGGGGCGCTCACGCTCGCCACGCCCGGTTCTCGCTCTGCCACGGATTGGGCCCAGCCCCTGCGGCGGACTTCCAGCAGGGTTCGTTCGCCGTAGACGGCGTCCGCCAGGACCGCCCTCTGCGTTCCCGGATCGGACCAGGCGGCCAGGACCTTGGCGCCGGAGCCCGCGGTCATCGGGAGCCTCGCGCCGATGGGCACGGTGTCCCTCAGGCCCGAGGGGGGTTCCGCCGAGGAGACGCAGACCCTTTGCATGCCGTCGCGGCGGTAGAGCTGCACGCTCTCGCCGGTGATGTCGCGCAGGCGCGGCAACACCGAGGACGCCGCGTCCAGCAGCGGGTCTGTCGCGCCGCCCGCCAGCTCGGCCAGTGCCGCACCCGGCCGCCAGCGGCCGTCGGAGCCCCGGCGCAGCAGGCGGTGCACCTCCAGGCCCACGGCGAGGCGGTGCGCGGTCGCTCGGGGCAGGCCGGTGCGATTGCACAACTCGGCCAGGCCGCACGGATCTTTTGCCACGGCGTTCAACACGGCCACTGCCTTGTCCAGCACGCCGATCCCGCTATGCTGTCCCACAAGCCGATACTAACTTCCCAGACAGTGAGAAGTCCAGATCTGTCGGCACGTCCATCATGTGGGAGATGTCGCGATGAGCCGCACGCTCGCGGAGAAGGTGTGGGAGGCACACGTTGTGCGCCACGGAAGTGGTGCGGAGCCGGACCTGCTCTACATCGACCTCCATCTGCTCCACGAAGTCACCAGCCCCCAGGCGTTCGACGGACTGCGCCTCGCGAACCGCGGGTTGCGCAGGCCCGGCCTGACGATCGCCACCGAGGACCACAACGTCCCGACGGTCGACATCGACAAGCCGATCGCGGACCCCGTGTCGCGCCTGCAGGTCGAGACGCTTCGCCGCAACTGCGCGGAGTTCGGCGTGCGGCTGCACCCGATGGGTGACCTGGAGCAGGGCATCGTCCACGTGGTGGGCCCGCAGCTCGGTCTCACGCAGCCCGGCATGACCGTCGTCTGCGGCGACAGCCACACGTCCACGCACGGCGCGTTCGGCGCGCTGGCGTTCGGCATCGGCACGTCCGAGGTCGAACACGTGATGGCGACGCAGACGTTGCCGCTGCGCCCGTTCAAGACGATGGCGATCACCGTCGACGGCGCCCTCAAGCCCGGCGTCACGGCGAAGGACATCATCCTCGCGGTCATCGCGAAGATCGGCACCGGCGGCGGGCAGGGCTACGTGCTCGAGTACCGCGGTGCGGCTATCGAGAACCTGTCGATGGAAGCGCGCATGACCGTGTGCAACATGTCGATCGAAGCCGGCGCGCGCGCCGGGATGATCGCACCGGACGACGTGACTTTCGACTACATCAAGGGCCGCCCGCACGCACCGTCCGGCGCGGACTGGGACGCGGCCGTCTCCTACTGGAAGACGCTGCGCACCGACGACGACGCGGAGTTCGACGCCGAAGTGCGCATCGACGCGGACGAGCTCACCCCCTTCGTCACGTGGGGCACCAACCCCGGCCAGGGCCTGCCCCTGGGCGCGGCCGTTCCCGACCCCGGGCAGATCGGGGACGAGAACGAGCGCGTGGCCGCCGAGAAGGCGCTGACGTACATGGGCCTGGAGCCCGGCACGCCGCTGCGCGACATCCGCGTGGACACGGTGTTCCTCGGTTCCTGCACGAACGGCCGCATCGAGGACCTGCGGGCCGCCGCGGACGTCATCAAGGGCAAGCACGTCGCTTCAGGAGTACGGATGCTGGTCGTCCCCGGTTCGATGCGGGTGCGCAGGCAGGCCGAGGAAGAGGGCCTGGACAAGGTCTTCCTCGACGCGGGAGCCGAGTGGCGGCAGGCCGGCTGCTCGATGTGCCTTGGCATGAACCCGGATCAGCTCGCCCCCGGTGAGCGCAGCGCCTCGACGTCGAACCGCAACTTCGAGGGCAGGCAGGGCAAGGGCGGCCGGACGCACCTCGTCTCCCCGCTCGTCGCCGCCGCGACGGCCGTGCGCGGCACCCTCTCCGCCCCCGCAGACCTGGAGAACTGACCATGGATGCCTTCACCACCCACACGGGCGTCGGCGTGCCGCTGCGCAGGTCCAACGTGGACACCGACCAGATCATCCCCGCCGTCTACCTCAAGCGCGTGACCCGCAGCGGGTTCGAGGACGGGCTCTTCGCCGCCTGGCGCGGTGACGAGCACTTCATCCTCAACCAGGAGCCCTTCGCCGCCGGCTCGGTGCTCGTCGCGGGCCCCGACTTCGGCACCGGGTCCTCTCGGGAACACGCCGTCTGGGCGTTGATGGACTACGGCTTCCGGGTCGTCGTCTCGTCGCGTTTCGCGGACATCTTCCGGGGGAACGCCGGCAAGCAGGGGCTCGTGGCGGCGCAGTGCAGCCAGTCCGATGTCGAGTTGCTGTGGAAGCTGCTGGAGTCCGAGCCCGGAACGGCGGTCACCGTCGACCTCTCCGACAAGACGGTTCGCGCCAAGGACTTGGTAGCCCCCTTCGAGATCGACGACTACACCCGCTGGCGCCTTCTCGAAGGCCTCGACGACATCGCTTTGACACTGCGCCACGAGGCCGAGATCAGCGATTTCGAGGGCAATCGCCAGACTTGGCTGCCCACAACGGATCCGCTTCCGGCGGTCTGAGAGGGGGCCGGATTCTCCCCTTGAGAGGGGCGAATCCGGCGCCCTGAGTCCCTCGAAGGGGCGCAATTAGCCACGCCACAACGAAAATTTTGGCGTGGCGATTGGTATTTCTCGCGATTTGGGCCTACCGTTGCGTTCTAGTCGGCCCGACGCTAGGGCCGTGAGCGTCCTGGGAGGGACTGAAGGTGAACAAGGCCCAGCTCATCGAGGCGCTCGCCGAGCGCCTGGGAGACAAGAAGACCGCGGGTGCTGCTGTTGACGGCATCGTCGATGTCATCGTGCGGAGCGTCAACAAGGGCGAGAAGGTCAACATCACGGGCTTCGGCGTCTTCGAGAAGCGTGCCCGTGCGGCTCGCACCGCGCGCAACCCGCGCACGGGCGAGACCGTGAAGGTCAAGAAGACCAACGTGCCCGCGTTCCGCCCCGGCTCGACGTTCAAGGACGTCATCAGCGGTGCGAAGAAGCTGCCGAAGGCCGTTGCGGCCAAGGCCGCTGCGAAGCCGGCCGCCGCCGCCGCGAAGCCCGCGGCCGCGACGAAGGCGCCCGCCACCAAGGCGGCCACCACCCGCGCGACCGCCACTCGCACGCGCACGGCCGCGGCCGCCACCACGGCGCCCACGACCCGTCGCACCACCACGGCCGCCGCGAAGCCCGCTGCTGCCAAGGCGCCCGCGAAGGCGACCGCCACGAAGACCGCTGCGGCCAAGACCACCACCGCCGCGGCCAAGACGACGGCTGCCAAGGCGCCCGCGGCTCGCAAGACCGCTGCCGCCAAGACCACGGCCGCCGCCAAGACGACGGCTGCGGCGAAGCCCGCCGCGAAGACCACGGCCGCCGCCAAGGCGCCCGCGGCTCGCAAGGCGGCTGCCAAGAAGAAGTGAGACGGGCCTCCCGGCAGGGAGGCTGCGCCACTTCCGCTACACACGCGAAAGGCCCCGGTGTGCGCACACCGGGGCCTTCGTGTTTTCTGCCGCTGTGTTTTTTGGCCGCTGCTCCGCAGACGGCGGCTCGTTCGCCTCTTGTCGAACTCGCGATCCATCGCATGGATGAGCCCTCACCCAGACCTCAGTTCCGCCAATAGAAATAACGCCCGCAGGCCTGAGAGCGTGCCCGGCACAAGCGAAACCGCCGCCTTCGCGGCCCGAATCGTTGCCTAGGGCGAACTTTCTGCGGGAGCGTGAAGACGGCGGTCGAAGAGGCCTTACGGACGGGGGAGCGCCGAGGCCAGGTAGTGCGCCGACACCAGGGTTGGCCAGCGCGAAGGCGAGTCCGAAGTGGACCAGGCGCCGAACGGCCTGGCGAAGGCGAGCACCCACGTGCTGCCCTTCTTGCTGGGGAACTCGTCGAGCCGCAGCCCGCCCAGCTCCGCCAGCGCCCGCACCACCGCGGGGATCACGCCGCCCTGCGAGCAGACCGCGGCACGGCCCTCCAGCGCCGCCACCTCCAGCAGGCGCACGAGACCCGCGTCCGGGTCGGGCCAGTAGCCCTCCTCCGACAGCCGGTGCTCCTCGGTCACGTCCACCGACAGGTCCTCCGCGACACCCCGCACGGTGTCCGCGCAGCGCACCCTGGGAGCCGCGTGGACGCGCGTCGGTGCCCACAGCGGCAGCAGCGAGCGCAGTGCCTCGGCCTGCCGCCAGCCGGCGCCCGAGAGGGGACGCAGGTCGTCGTCGCCGTTCCACTCGGACCGCTTGCCGGCCTTCGCGTGCCGCACCAGCAGCACGAGCAGCAGGTCGGCGGGCAGGCGGTCGAACTCCGCGAGCACCTCGCGGTCCGGTTCGTAGGTCAGCAGCCGGGCCGCCTCGGCGACCGGCAGCCACCGCAGTTCGTCCACCTCGTCATTGGCGGCGAAAGTTCCGGACACGGCCTGCGCGGAGTAGTAGTCGACCGTTTTGGACGTGCCTTTCACCGAGTACGACACCTGCCGCAAGTGGCGGCCGAGAACGCAGGCGAAGCCCGTTTCCTCTTCCACCTCGCGCACCGCGCAGGCGGGAATCGTCTCCCCGGGATCGAGTTTGCCCTTCGGCAGGGACCAGTCGTCATAACGCTGGCGGTGCACGACCGCGACTTCGACGTCACCGCCGGCATCGCGCCAGAGCACCGCCCCAGCAGCTTTGATCACCCAAGAGCTCCGTGCTTGTGCAGAAGGTCCATCTGATGGTCGCGCACCGACGAGCCGTCGGACGGCGAGGCTTCCCATTCTCCGTCGGACCGCAGCACCCAGCAGCGCGTGTGCGGGTCGAGCGCGGACTCGAAGACGTCGCCCAGCTGCCTGGTCAGGCGCGGGTCCGTCACGCGCACGGCGACCTCGACGCGGCGGTCCAGGTTGCGGTGCATCATGTCCGCGCTGCCGATCCAGAACTCGTCGCTCGCCACGAACCGGAAGATCCGCGAGTGCTCCAGGAACCGGCCGAGGATCGAGCGCACCCGGATGTTCTCGGACAGTCCCTTGATGCCGGGCTTGAGGCCGCAGATGCCGCGCACCACCACGTCGACGGGCACCCCGGCCTGCGACGCGCGGTACAGCGCGTCGATGACCTGCTCGTCCACGAGCGAGTTCACCTTGATCTGCACACCGGACGCCTCACCGGCCTGGGCGCGTTCGATCTCCTGGTCGATGCGTTCGACGATTCCCTTGCGGACGCCGTAGGGCGCGACCAGCAGCGAGCGGTACTCGTCCTGGCGCGCGTAGCCGGTCAGCACGTTGAACAGGTCCGTGAGGTCCGCGCCGATCGTCGGCTCCGCGGTGAGGATGCCGACGTCCTCGTACAGACGCGCCGTCTTCGGGTTGTAGTTGCCGGTGCCGATGTGGCAGTAGCGCCGGATCGTCGAGCCCTCCTGGCGCACCACGAGCGAGGTCTTGCAGTGCGTCTTCAGGCCCACCAGGCCGTAGACGACGTGCACGCCCGCCTTCTCCAGCGTCCGGGCCCACTTGATGTTCGCCTGCTCGTCGAACCGCGCCTTGATCTCCACCAGCGCCACGACCTGCTTGCCCGCCTCGGCCGCGTCGATCAGCGCGTCCACGATGGGCGAGTCGCCGGAGGTCCGGTACAGGGTCTGCTTGATCGCGAGCACGTACGGGTCGGCGGCGGCCTGCTCGATGAAGCGCTGCACCGACGTGGAGAACGAGTCGTACGGGTGGTGCACGAGGACGTCGCCCTCGCGCAGCGTCGCGAACACGCTCTTCGGCGTCTCACGCTCACCGAACGCCGGGTGCGTCGCCGGCACGAACGCCGGGTCCTTCAAAGTCTTGCGGTCGATGCCGTAGAGCTGCCACAGGCACGACAGGTCGAGCAGGCCGGGCACGGTCACGACGTCGTGCGGGTCGACGTCCATCTCCCGCAACAACAGTTCGAGCATGTGCTCGGTCATGTCGTCGGCGACCTCCAGGCGCACCGGCGGACCGAACCGGCGCCGCGCGAGCTCCCGTTCCAGCGCCTGCAACAGGTCCTCGTCGCGGTCCTCCTCGACCTCGAGGTCGGCGTTGCGCGTGACGCGGAACGCGTGGCACTCGATGACCTCCATGCCCGCGAACAGCTCGCCCAGGTGCGCGGCGATGAGCTCCTCGAGCGGCAGGAAGGTCGCGGAGGACGATGACCGGTCCGCCTCGACGCGCACGAGCCGCGGCACGTTGTCCGGCACCTTCACCCGCGCGAAGCGCTCGCCGCCGCCCTCGGGGTCCCGCACGGTCACCGCGAGGTTGAGCGACAGCCCGGAGATGTAGGGGAACGGGTGGGCCGGGTCGACGGCGAGCGGCGTCAGGACCGGGAACACCTGCTCGCTGAAGTAGTTGGAGAGCCGCAGCCGGTCGTAGTCCGTGAGGTCGCCCCACGTCACGATGCTGATCCGGTGCTCCTCCAGACCGGGCCGGATGTGGTCGAGGAACGCGCGGGCGTGCTGCTCCACGAGCTCCTGCGAGCGCTTGAAGATCGCCTGCAGCTGCTCGAGCGGCGTGAGCCCGTCCGCGCTGCGCACCGTGAGGCCGGTCTCCGCGCGCCGTTTCAGGCCCGCGACCCTGACCATGTAGAACTCGTCGAGGTTCGACGCGAAGATCGCGAGGAACTTCGCGCGCTCGAGCAGCGGCTGCGAGGAGTCCTCGGCGAGCGCGAGCACGCGGGCGTTGAAGTCCAACCAGGACAGTTCCCGGTTGAAGTACCGGTCGTCCGGCAGGTCGGTGGGCAGCGGACTCGTCGTCACCGCGGGCGGTGCGGAGGGCACACCGCGCAGCGGAGCGGCGGCTTCGGCACCCCTCTCGACCTTCGCCCGCGTCGTGGAAACCCGCCGGGTGGCCGCGCGGGGCTGCTTGCGCGGGGTCGCCGGCTCCGCTTTCGCGCGCGGCGTGCGGCGTCGGGTCGGTTTCGCCTTGCCGTCAGAGTTTTCCGTGCTCACGCCCTGCATTGTTACGCACGATCGGCGTGAGCGCCTTCAACCAGGACGACCGTCTGGTGAACTCCTCGTCACAGAACAGGCAGGCGCACGGTGGTGACGACTCCGTCGGGACTACGTTCGAGGGTCACCCGCTGGCCCGGACGCAGCATCCGCCAGCCACCCGCTGTGACGGCTTCGGCGCTCACGTCGAGCAGAACGCCGTCATCTCGCAGGACGACGGCGGAACCGTCGCCGTGGAACGTGGACACCGTCGCCTGCATGGAGCAGCACCCTACTGGCCGGGGTGAACGGCACCGAATCCGTTC
>NZ_JBHXCW010000142.1:0-20414 GCF_042725365.1 Lentzea sp. NPDC060358
CGAGGGGTGCGGGGCGGCGGCGGTCGGAGGAACGGGTCAGGCCAGCCTGATCACGCCGTAGTCGAATCCCTTCCGGCGGTAGACGACGCTCGGGCGCCCGCATTCGGTGTCGGCGAACAGGTAGAAGTCGTGTCCGACCAGTTCCATCTCGTAGAGGGCCTGGTCGACGGTCATGGGCTTGGCGGCGTGCTCCTTCTCGCGTACGACGCGTCCGGGCAACTTGTCTTCGAGGCCGTCGTCCCAACGCTGCGCGGGCACTTCCGCCATGCCCTCGTAGTCGGCCTCGGGTGCGTCGAGCACCGCGGTCTTGGCGCGGCGCGACGTCATGCTTTCGCCGGCGGACGGTTCACCCAGTCCGCTTGTCGCTTCGGCCACCGAGATCGGGGCGCGGGCCCCGTGGTGGACGCGCCTGCGGTCGTGAGACCGACGCAGGCGGTTCTCGAGCTTCGCGACCGCCGCGTCCAGCGCGGCGTAGAAGTCACCCGCGCAGGCTTCGGAACGGACCACGGGTCCACGTCCCTTGCCGGTGATTTCGACCCGTTGGCAGTTCTTCGACTGCCGGCGGTTCGGCTCGTGGAAAAGCTCCACGTCGAAGCGGATGACCTTGCGGTCGTAGCGCTCAAGCCGGGCCAGCTTTTCGGCGACGTGCACCCTGTAGTGATCGGGCACCTCGACGTTGCGGCCCTTAACGACGATGTCCATACACGACCTCCCTCGCTTTGCTGCGAGCTTTGGCTGGACTGATTCAGAGCGCCGTGGCGATCATGGATCGCGGAATGTGTCGCAGAGGGTCGTCCTCCGCAGCTCTCACGGCGCCAGGGTCATGGGCTGTTCGCCTCCTCCCCGAGGGCCGGGAACGCTGATAGCGGTGCACGTTAGCTTGGGATTCACCATCGCGTAAGCCCCCTTGCCGGGGGAACAGCGAGATTTTTTGGTGACTACGCAGCGCGACGACAGTGCGTTGCCAAACGTTTCCCGAGCGTGCTCCACACCGAACTCGCAGACCCCTTGCTCACCCGTACGGATCAGCCCGCGGCAGACACTCGACGGCATGTTCGCTGCGTCGAACGGCTCCTGTCGCGGGCTCATACCCAGCCAACGGGCGACCGGCGCGTCATGTTCCCGAAACCCGGAAGAGATCGATTCCGAACCACTTCGCGGGACTTCCGGCCCCTTCCCGCAACTGAACTGATCGGTGCCGAAGTCCGATCACGAGCCAGTCACGCCCGGCCGAACGGCGGATTTCGCCCAATGCCGGACAAGACCGTTGATCAACCACTCTGCTCTGTTCGCCGGTATTTCCATCAATAACCGCTGGTCAGATCGACATGTGAATAATCGTTAACCAGATGGGCGTGTGACGGGCCCGCGGAGGGGTCATCCCAGGAGGCACTGCCGTCGCACCGCGAGCCCGTGCGCAGGGCCACCGGGCGCGGACGCCGCGGTTCTGAAACGCCGGGCCGACAAACGTTCGGGCGAACGGGGCGACACGCGCAACACGATCTTGGGAAGTCGTCACAGAACCGGTGGCCACCAGAGGTTCTCGGGGCGGGGAGTCCCCTGTGGAGATCGACAACGCAACCGGAACTTCACTCGTGTGGGCGGTGCCGAAAGGCCCCGCCCCGGCCCCGACCGCGTTTTTCTGTCAGACCCCAGCGCCATCCTGGACCCATGACAGCACTCGACCTGCTCCTGCCGTCCACATGCGCCGGCTGCGGCCTCCGCGGCACCGCCTGCTGCACGACGTGCCTCTCCGGCTTCGGCCCGCCCGCCCCGGTCCAGGTGCCCGGTGTCGGGCCGCCGGTGTGGACGCTGGCGGCCTACGACGGCGTCGCACGGGAACTCGTCCTCGGCTTCAAGGAACGGGGCGCACGCGCGCTCTCGGCGTGGTTCGGCGCTCTGGTGGCGTGCGCTCTGATGGCGGTGGGACCGGGCCCGTGGACCCTCGTGCCGGCGCCGTCGCGCCGCAGCGCCGCGAGGAGCCGCGGCGGCGACCACATGCTGCGCGTCGCGCAGGCGGTGGAGATCGCCTCCGTCGCACCGGTGCTGCGGCTGTCGTCCGGAGTGGTCGACTCGGTGGGCCTGACCGCGGGCGCCCGCCGCCGGAACCTGGCCGGGCGGGTGGAGGTCTGCGGCCGGCCGCCGCCGGGCACCACCGTGCTGCTCGACGACGTGATCACGACCGGGGCGACGGCGGCGGCGTGCGTGCGGGCGTTGCGCGGAGCCGGGGTGCGGACGCACGGGGTGGTGGTGCTGACTTCGGCGCGGCCGCACCAGCCGGGCGAGTAGGAGGCCGGCGGCCGGTTGCGGCGGGCCTCGGCGAGCAGCTGGGGCGGGCGTTCTCGGCAGGCAACAGAGCGCGGGTTCGGTCGGCGTCGGCCGGACGAGTCGCAGGCCCGCCGGTGGCGCAGCGGAGCCGTCGGTCACGGCAGGGCGCGTGCCCTGCGCGTACCGGCACCCGTGCCCGACCGAACGCTTCCGCACACCGCCGCTTCACCCCTTGCCCAGCGGCGCGCCCTAGCCATGCGCACCCAGCTGAGTGCAGGCCCAGCCTCGTTCCCCAAGCCATGCACCCACTGAGCGCACCCCAGCCGTTCCGCGCTCACGGCAGCCTCGCCGCGCCGCCCCGCGCGTTCCGCCCTCACCCGCACCCGACCTCTCGGGCGCGAACCCGCGACCGCCCCAGGCCTCAGCCCACCATAGGCCTCAGCCCAACCCAGGCCTCAGCCCGGGTAGAAGACCAGCGCGCCCTGCGACATCCGGATGCTGTTCGCCCTCCACACGTCCGTGATGTCCGAGGCCGACCACAACCCCGAAGGATCGATCACCTGCACCTGACGCGCGGGCGCCGCCGCCACCGAGCCCACCGGCACGGTGAGGTTCGACTGGCTGTAGCGGTCGAGCTTGTAGCCGTCCGCGTAGACCTTGGTGACCGGCAGCGCCGGCAGGGAGGAGGAGACCACCAGCACGTCCTGCGAGAGCCAGTCGATCGACTGCACGGCCGAGCCCAGCGTCGAGGGCTGTATCTGGCGGGGTGAGCGCAGGGCCACGTCCTGGTTGTTGCGCACCACGGAGGCCACGTAGAGCCTGCCCGCGATCACCAGGGCGGCTCGGGTGCCGTCGCGGGACAGGCGCAGGTCGCTGATCGGGCCGAACGGCGTGATGTCGGTGATGTTCACGCCCTTGGCGGTCCAGCCGCTGTCGGAGCGGGTCACGCGGGCCACCGAGGTGCCGTCGACGGCCGTCCAGACCTCGGCGCCGGGTTCCTTCGGGCCGGTGGAGAGCAGCCAGGTGGGGCGCGACAGCGCGGTGGCCGGCAGGTCCACTTCGGACAGGTCCTGTTCCAGCTCGCCCACGCGCAGGCGCATCCCGCCGCCCGCCCTGGTCACCACGGCCAGGCGGGAGCCGTCCAGGGACTGGGCCGCGTTCACGACGCTGTAGGTGCCGTTGCCCGCGGGGCCCTTGACCGCGTTGCCGTCGGTCAGCGAGCGGAGCGTCCCGTCCACCACGAGCATGCCCTGGAGGTTCGAGTTCAGCGCCAGCAACGACTCGCCCGCGGTCGCCGACACGTCGGACGGCCGGTAGTCGCGCTGGTCGGGCAGGATCTGCTGGCCCTCGACGAGCACCCGCACGCGTGAGGAGGTGACGCCGGAGTACGACTTCACGATCTGCGCGACGATCTGCTTGCTCTTCTCGGGCGTGAGGTCCTTGCCCACCTTGGTGAGGTTGACCTCCAGCGCGCCGTCGTCGGACTCCTTGGTCTCCGAGAAGATGTCGGTGTCCGGGCCCAGGGCGCTCACCAGTGTGTCCCGCACCGCGTCGCCCGGGCCCTTGATCAGCAGCTCGGTCACGCGGTGGGGGATGCTCGTGGCGGGCGGGATCACGACGTAGCGCGGGTCCGGCACCAGCACGGTGAACTCGGGGTTGTAGAAGTAGAGCGTGACGCGGCGGTAATTCGTGTTGAACTGGTTCTGCGGCATGTAGACGCCCGGCGGCGGCTCGGAGATGCGCCACTGGTTCTCGCTGTTGCGCTCCAGCTTCACCACCTGCGAGACGTCGCCGAGCCGCGGCACGAACGAGTTGTCGTTGCCCAGGCGGCCGACGTACTTGCCCTGCAGCAGCACGGTCTGCGTCTTGTCCTGGGCCGTCTGCGGCAGCTGCGACGTCGGCACGGTCGCGAACGTCGTCTCGATGATCGTGGGGTTCTTGGTGTCCCACTTCTGGTTGGCTTCCGACGTCAGGAACGCGCGGGCGGCCGCGAAGTCCCTGTCCGGGTTCGAGGTCGCGTCGATGAAGTCGCGCACGAGCATGAACGGGTCGATGTTCTGCCGCGGTTCCGGCGCCATCACCGTGTTCGAGGACTTGCCGTCCTTGGTGCCGATGGGCTTCGGCTGGGTGTTCGTGGGGATCGCGGCGCACGCCGAGAGGGTCACCAGGACGAGCACCAGCAACGACAGCCGCTTCACCGCACTTCCTCCGAAACCTCTCTCGACGACGGGCGGGACGGGGGCGGGCGCGACGGTCCGGCACCGGAGTCCAGCTCGGGGTCCGGGCCGACGTCGAGCACGGTGTCCGCCTCGGCATCCGCACCAGCGTCCAGCCCGGGGTCCGGCACGGAATCCAGCTCGGCATCCAGTTCCGGGTCCTCGACCAGGTCGAGGTCGTCCGGTTCGGACTCCTCGTCCGGCTCCGACCCGTCCACGGGCTGCGCCGGCTGCCAGGTGAGCTCCTCCGGCCTCAGCTCGACCTCCTCCGGCTCCTCCACGGCGGGCGGCTCCTCCACCACGGCCGCGGGCACCCCGGCGATCGCGGGCGCCAGCCGCAGCGGGCTCTCGCGCAGCTCCTCGCCGTGCGTGCGCGGCAGGGTCAGCCGGAACACGGCGCCGTGGCCGGGTTCGCCCCACGCCTCGAGCCAGCCGCCGTGCAGGCGGGCGTCCTCCAGCGAGATCGACAGGCCGAGGCCCGTGCCGCCGGTGCGGCGGTTGCGCGACGGGTCGGCGCGCCAGAAGCGGCTGAACACCAGCTCGGCCTCGCCCTTGCGCAGGCCGACGCCGTGGTCCCGGACGGTGATCGCGACGGCGTTGTCGTTGCCGCGCATGGTCAGCTCGACCGGCTGGCCCTCGCCGTGGTCGATGGCGTTCGCGAGCAGGTTGCGCAGGATCCGCTCCACGCGGCGGGAGTCGAGCTCCGCGGTCAGCTCGGAGTCGGGCAGGTCCAGCACGACCGGCGAGTTGGCGCTCGTGGAGATCGCGCGCACCGAGTCGTGGGCGCGGCGGGCGAGCACGCGGATGTCGACCTGCTCGGCCGTCAGCTCCTCGACGCCCGCGTCCAGGCGGGAGATCTCCAGCAGGTCGCCCAGCAGCGACTCGAACCGGTCGAGCTCGTCGACCAGCAGCTCGGTGGAGCGGGCGAGACCGGCGGGGAACTGCTCGCGGGAGGCGTGCAGGACGTCCGCGGCCATGCGGACCGTCGTCAGCGGTGTCCGCAGCTCGTGCGAGACGTCGGAGGTGAACCGGCGCTGCAGCTGGCCGAACTCCTCCAGTTGCTTGAACTGGGCCTGGATCGACTCGGCCATCTCGTTGAACGACTCGGCCAGGCGCGCCACGTCGTCCTCGCCGACGACGTGCATGCGTTCGTGCAGGACTCCGTCCGCGAACCGCTCCGCGACCTCGGCCGCCTGCCGCACGGGCCGCACGACCTGGCGGGTCACGAGGTTCGCGATCAGCGCGAGCAGGATCAGCAGCACGATGCCGCCGACCGCGAGCGTCGACTGCACGACCTCGGCCGTGCGCTGCTCCGCGGTCAGCGGGAAGATCAGGTAGAGCTGCATGGAGCGCGCGGACGTGCTCATCGGCAGGCCCACGACGAAGAGCGTGGTGGCCGTGCCGTCGCGCTGCACCGTGTGGATCTGGGTGCCCTCGTCGCCGTTCTCGACCATCTCGCGCAGACCGCGCGGGACGTCCTCCAGCGGCCCGACCGAGGGCACGCGGCCGGCGCCGCTCGAACCCAGCCCGTCGGCGAGCACCGGTTCGAACGCGCCGGCTCCCGCCGTGGTGGCGTCCGTTCCGGCGCCACCGACGGCGAGCTTGTTGATCGCGCTGGTGAACCGCGTCTGCACGCTGTCCGGACCGGGGTTCAGGCCCACCAGGTCGGACTGGATCAGGTTGCGCGAGGCCATCGCCTGGCGCACCGCGGCCTCGTCCTTGGTGTTCAGCAGCTGGTTGGTGATCTGCATCTGCAGCACCATGCCCAGCACGAACACCACGGCGGACGAGAGCGCGAGCGTCGAGACGACGACGCGCAACTGCAGCGAACGTCGCCACAGGTCACCAAACGCGGCCCACCGCTTCCGCGCCTCCTCGACGAGGAACTGCGCTTTCGCGACGACCGGCCGTACGAACTTCATGAGCCACCTGTCACGGAGGGCCGGCCTTGTAGCCGACACCGCGGACAGTCAACACCACCTCGGGGTGCTCCGGGTCCCGTTCGACCTTCGAACGCAACCGCTGCACGTGGACGTTCACCAGACGCGTGTCGGCGGCGTGGCGGTAGCCCCACACCTGCTCCAGCAGCACCTCGCGGGTGAACACCTGGCGCGGCTTGCGGGCCAGCGCCACGAGCAGGTCGAACTCGAGCGGCGTGAGCTGGATCGGCCTGCCCTCGCGCAGCACCTCGTGGCCGGGGACGTCGATCGTGAGGTCGCCGATCTGCAGCACCTCGGAGGGCTCGGCCTCCGTGCGGCGCAGGCGCGCCCGGATGCGGGCCACCAGCTCCTTGGGCTTGAACGGCTTGACCACGTAGTCGTCCGCACCGGACTCGAGGCCCAGCACCACGTCGACCGTGTCGCTCTTCGCGGTGAGCATCACGATCGGCACGCCCGACTCGGACCTGATCGCCTTGCAGACGTCGATGCCGTTCATGCCGGGCAGCATCAGGTCGAGCAGCACGAGGTCGGGCTTGAGCTCGCGCAGCGCGGGCAGGGCACGGGCGCCGTCGGCGACCACCGCGGTGTCGAAGCCCTCCCCGCGCAACACGATCGTCAGCATCTCCGCCAGGGCGGGGTCGTCATCGACGACGAGCACGCGTGCCTTCATGCTCAACATCGTCGCACTCCCGGTCGCGCGTTCGCGCACCACCCAGGTTCCGTTGCCGCTGGTGGCGGTGTGCGCTCGTTCGGTAACCGGCCGGAACTGTCGTTCCACGTACCCCACCTCGCCCGATTCGGCCTGCTCGTCGCGGGAGTAACCGCGCGGCGCACACCTTTCGTTACCAGGCGTTTCCCCGGTGGCGGTCGACGTGGCCGCGCCAGGAGAGCGACAGTCACGAGGTGAAGAGCGGCGCCAAAAGCGAAGAAAAGTTCACGTTTGTTCGCCCGTCGACCACGTGCCACGGGGCCAGCCAGCCGATGTTCGCCAGTCCGTCGTAGACGACCCCGCACCGCGATTGCAGCGAGCCGTCGGACTCGTAGATGTCGCGGGCCCGCGAGTCGTCGTCCTGCTCGCGCTTGGCCGCGCGCTCCGCCGCGACCTCCACGGGCACGCGCAGCAGCAGGTGCAGGTCGGGGACGGGCAGACCGAAGCGGTCGATCTCCAGCGCGCGCACCCACTCGACGAACTCGCCGGTCTCGTCCTGGTGCAGCCGCGCGGCGTTGTAGGCGGCGTTGGACGCCACGTAGCGGTCGAGCAGCACCACGTCGTGCTTCTCCAGGTCCTCGCGGATCTCGTCGGCCGCGCCGCGCCGGTCGAGCGCGTAGAGCACGGCCATCCCGTAGACGGAGTCGCTGAGGTCGCCGATCTGGCCGTACAGGGCGTCGCGGACCAGGTCAGCGTGCACGCTGACGCCGTAGCGCGGGAACGCGTGCGCCGCCACGGTCCTGCCCTCGGCGTTGAGCGCCTCGGTCAACCCGGTGGCGAGCGTGCGCTTGCCGGCGCCGTCCAGACCTTCGATCACTACGAGCTTTCCCACGCGCGCACAGTAGACGGAACCGGTTCCAGCCACTCACACGGCCGCACCCCATCCCCCACACGGGCGAAATCCGATCTTTCGATCACCAGAACGAGTGACTACGGTGAACAGTCACACGGCGCGTGTGAAGGGTAGGTGCCGCGGTGGCCGCGGATTCCGGGCACGCCGAGTCGGTCGACGAACCGATCGGTGCCCCGACCGGGGGTCTGCCGACCCCTCTCGCCGAGACGCTGCGCTACGGGCCTTTCCACCGCGCACTGCGCGAGGCGATCGCCCACCGGGGCCTCTCGCTCGCCCGGCTGCGCGCTCATCTCGAACAGCTCGGTGTCCAAGTTGGCCAGTCGACGCTGTCGTACTGGCAACGGGGACTGCGCCATCCCGAGGTCCCGCGCGCCATCTCGACCGTGCGCGCGTTGGAGTCGGTGCTGCGGCTGCCGCCATCGTCCTTGTTGGACCTCATCGGTCCGCGCACCGCGAACACCTACGCCCCGCGTCCCGTGGCGACCTGGCCGGAGCCCGCGCCGCTGCTCGCGTCGTTCGACTCCGTACCGGAGGCCGCTCGTGGGAACGCCGACCTCGAAGTGCTGGCCGTGCACGACACCGTGCAGATCGGCATGCACCGCGAACAGCGCTCGATCACCACACGGCTGGTCGTGCGCGCGCTGCGCCACGGCCCGGACCGCTACCTCGCCGTGCATCGCGGCGACGACGGGTCACTGATCGAGAACGCACTGGTGCGCGCCGGCGAGGGCTGCCGGCAGGGCCGGCTCCGCCGGGAGAGCGCCTCCCGCAACCTGGCGGTGGAGATGCTGTTCGACCGGCGGCTCGCGGCGGGCGAGGAGCACGTCTTCAGCTTCACGATCGTGGACGACACGGGCGGCTCGACGGTGGGCAGCCACCGGACGTTCCGGGACGTGTGCGGCTCGTACCTCGTGCAGCTCTCGTTCCACCGGCGCGCGATGCCCGCGCGCTGCATGAAGCAGTTCCGCGCCTCGGCCGACGCCACCCCGGTCGATGTCGAGGAGCTGGTGTGCGGGCTCGGCGGCGTCGTCAGCGCGTACTTCGGCGACGTCGGGCCGGGGATCGCGGGCATCGCCGTCGAGTGGAGCTGATCCCGGCAAGCCGGGTGCGAGGAAGGCGAGGGGGCTAAAGACCGGCGCTCCGAAGAGCATTCCGGTTCCAGATTTAGGAGGAAGCTCCCTCATGGCCTCGCACCGACCACGTTAGCAGCGAACAGCCTCAGTCCGACAGCAGTTTCCCGAAATCCGCCACCGTCGTGATCTCCCCGCTCTCGTCCTGCGCGAGCGCGACGCGAACCCGCGGAGCGTCCTGTGTGGACTGCTTGCGCGCGAACAGGTCTCGCACCCGCGCCACCGTGAAGTACTTGCGCCGCAACGCCGCCGCGGCGATCAGCTTGACCACGTCGCGGTTCTCCTCGACGCGGTTGCCCCACGCCGCGCCGCGCAGGTAGAGGTGCAGCCACGTGCCGGACCAGGTGTCGCCCACCCGCTCGAACACCACCGGCAGCGCGACTTTCCCCTTGCCGCGCATGGCGGAACGCGCGCGGACCGTGCTCGGCTCGAACGGCTTGCCCATCTGGTCGAGGTCACGGCTCATGAACCCGAACATCGACTCGGCGACGTCGTCGAACCCCTCGCCCGAGTAGACGTTCACCTGCGGCACCACGTACCGGGCCTTCATGGCCCTGTGGTGCAGGTCGATGAACTCCGTCGCGCCGTGGGTGGCGTCCGTGACGTCGCCCGAGTAGTAGGCGCCGCCGTGTTTGAGGCTCGTCCACGAGACCTGGCCCTGGTGCTCGAAGTCCTCGCCGAGCAGGACCGCCGACAGGTCGTAGTCGGTCCGCCTGGCGTGCTGCCGCCAGTGCGCGAAGAACCGCAGCACGTCGCCTTCGAGCGTGAGCTTCGACCCGCGCGGCAGCACGCCGAAGCCCTCCTCGGTGCCGGAGACCGGCACGACGACGTCGAGCACCTCGTCGTCGACGACGAGCTCGGAGTACTCCGGCAGCCTGCGGACCAGCTCGTCCTCGACGGCCGCGGTGACCGCCGCGACGGCGTCCGGGTCGAGCGGCGCACGGGTGTCGTCCGCGATCCACACCTTCCGGCCGCGCGTCGCGAAGACACGGGCGGTGTCCGGCGTCGTGCGGTTCGCGAGGTGTTCCAGCAACGAGACGAGCACACGGCTCGACACCTCCGGCGCCGCCACCGCGACGTGTCCCGCGAGGTCCGCGGCACCGTTGCGGAGCAGCCGGTCCACCTGGCGGAGCAGCAACCCCGGCGCGTTGGCGAGGATCTTGACGGCCCGCTCGGTGTCACCGTCCGCGAACGCCATCTCGACCTGCCCGGCGAACGACCGCGCGGTCTTCTCACCGCGCGCGACCGCGAACACGTCCCGCGCGGTCTCGAACGGGTGCTCGTGCGGGTGCAGCCGCTCGCCGAGCCGCTTCCACGCCTCGCGGTGCTGCCGGACGTCCCCGAGCTTGGCCGCCGCCACCCCGTCGAGCGCACCGAGCAACGCGCGGCGCTCGGGCCGGCGGAACGACCGGAAGCGCGTCGGCTCGCTGAGCGTGACGTCTCCCCCGGACGCCTCCGCGGCGAGGCGCAGCACGTCGGTGACGGTGTCGACGTCCTCGAGCGGCCGCTGCGCGACGAGCCGCACGGCGTTGAGGATCGCCCGGTTCTCGCGGACCGGCACCTCGACCGCGACGTCCGGGCACAGCACGGCCAGCTCGCCGAGCAGGGCGCGGTCGCTCTCCGCCAACGGGATCGGGCTGCTCGCGAGCTCTTCGAACAAGCGCTGCGTCTCTTCTTCGAGCGTGCCACCGAGGTGCACGACCGTGACGCGGTCCTTGAGCGAGGGGATCAGTTCGTCGTGCGCCTGCAGCATTTCCTCGTAGGTGTGCTGGACGCGGCCGTACTTCGGCAGGTCGAGGAGGTTGCCGGTGGGCGTGCCGCCCTTCTCGACGGCGTCGCGCAGGCACTCGCGCCAGAACGCGAGCGTGTCCGGCACGTTGTGGGGAAACTCCTTGAAGTAGGGGTTGTGCTGCCCGCGCGCACCGATCAGGTCCTTGACCGCCCGGACGACCTCGGCCGCGAACGCCTCGGCCCGCTCCAGCCCGCCGACGTGGTCGAGCAGGCCGCGCGAGGCCTTGAAACCCGAGCTGAGCAGCGCGGCGTCCAACTGGCGCGCGGTGGCGGCGCCGTCGCCCGGCGCACCGTCCGAAGTGGGCACGCGCAGGGTCTTCTTGATGATGGTCGTCCGCACGTGGTCAGTAAAACCCGGACGTCAACCGAGTAGTCGCGCTTTCGACGACACGGCCGCGCACCCGAGAGCAGGCACACCCCCTAGCCGAGGGACCCCCTACATCAGCTCGCCGGCCGCCCGTGGGTCAGCTCGGGAGGCAGCGGCAGGTCCAGCGCCGCCAGGAACCGGGCCGTCTTCACCTCGACGAACACCTCGGCGTCGTCGATCTCCTCGACGTCCTCCGACTCGTCCCACTCGAACTCGTCCGGGTTCTCGTCCTCGGCGAGGAACCCGAGGAGCTCCGCCTGCTTGGCCACGACGTCGGACCCGGAGTGCACCAGAGCCCACCAGGCGGCCAGCCCGGACGCCTCGCGCAGCACGTCCGTGGGGTCGGAGGCGTTCGGGTTCTCGAAGTACGTGCGAGGCGTCAGACCGAGGTACGCGACGCCGCTACCAGGGCCGGGAGGCGTGTAGACGACCGAGGTGATGTCGCTGTCGTGGATGTCGATCCACAGCGACGGCTCCGACAGGGGCGGCAGTTCGCCCTCCGAGAGCGTCTTCCACTCGCCGTGCTCGAACGCATAGGTGCCGAAGAATCCCACGACGGACATGAAACAGGGGCCCGCCGCACAGCGCGCGGCAGGCCCCCGTCATGACACCTCAGTAGCGGTAGTGGTCCGCCTTGAACGGGCCCTCGACGTCGACGTCGATGTACTCGGCCTGGTCCTTGGTCAGCTTCGTGAGCTTGCCGCCGAGCGCCTCCAGGTGGATGCGGGCGACCTTCTCGTCGAGGACCTTGGGCAGGCGGTAGACCTCGTTGTCGTACTCCTCGTGCTTGGTGAACAGCTCGATCTGCGCGATCACCTGGTTGGAGAAGGAGTTCGACATGACGAACGACGGGTGGCCCGTCGCGTTGCCGAGGTTGAGCAAGCGGCCCTCGGACAGCACGATGATCGAGCGGCCGTTGGGGAACACCCACTCGTCGACCTGCGGCTTGATGTTGTTGCGGCGGACGCCGGGGTAGCGGGCGAGGCCGGCCATGTCGATCTCGTTGTCGAAGTGGCCGATGTTGCCGACGATCGCCTGGTGCTTCATCTGCGCCATGTGCTCGACCATCACGACGTCCTTGTTGCCCGTCGTGGTGATGATGATGTCCGCGCGGTCGAGGACGTCCTCGAGACGCTGCACGTCGTAGCCGTCCATCGCGGCCTGCAGGGCGCAGATCGGGTCGATCTCGGTGACGATGACCCGGCCGCCCTGGCCGCGCAGGGACTCGGCGGCGCCCTTGCCGACGTCGCCGTAGCCCGCGACGACGCAGACCTTGCCGCCGATCAGGACGTCGGTGCCGCGGTTGATGCCGTCGATCAGCGAGTGGCGGATGCCGTAGCGGTTGTCGAACTTCGACTTCGTCACGGCGTCGTTGACGTTGATCGCCGGGAACAGCAGCTCACCGGCGGCGGCCAGCTGGTACAGGCGCATGACGCCCGTCGTGGTCTCCTCGGTGACGCCGCGGATGCCCTCGGCGATCCGGGTCCACTTCTTGCCGTCGGCGGCGAGCGACGCGCGGAGCGTCTCCAGGATGATCTTCCACTCTTCCGCGTCGTCGTCTTCAGCCGAAGGGACGACACCGGCCGCCTCGTACTGGACGCCCTTGTGGACGAGCAGGGTGGCGTCGCCACCGTCGTCCAGGATCATGTTCGGGCCCTTGCCGTCGGGCCAGGTGAGCATCTGCTCGGCGGTCCACCAGTACTCCGGCAGCGTCTCGCCCTTCCAGGCGAAGCAGGCGACGCCCTTGGGCTCCTCCTCCGTGCCGTGGGGGCCGACGACGACGGCGGCGGCCGCGTGGTCCTGCGTCGAGAAGATGTTGCACGAGGCCCAGCGCACCTCGGCGCCCAGGTCGACCAGGGTCTCGATGAGCACAGCCGTCTGGATCGTCATGTGCAGCGATCCGGAGATGCGGGCGCCCTTGAGCGGGTACACCCCGGAGTACTCGCGGCGGAACGCCATCAAGCCGGGCATCTCGTGCTCGGCCAGACGGATCTCCTTGCGACCGAACTCGTGGAGCGACAGGTCGGCCACTGCGAAGTCGATGCCGTTGCGGGTCTGCAACCGGTCCGCGGTCATTGCGAAGTCCTCCAAGGCACTTCAGAGAGGGTGTCGTCCGACCATACCGCCCATTCATGCACCACTATGACCCCTACTTCGGGTGAGGGAGGTCTCGGGTGTTGATTGCCGGCCCGGACACACGTGTCGTCGAACTGCGGGTGCACGGCGTCCAGGGAACGACGCCGCAGACGCTCGTCGACGCCGTGGCGGCCGTGGACGTCGCCGGCGACGGGCTGGGGCGCATCGTGCGGCCCGCCGACAGACTTCGCCGTCCCGCGCCCGGACCGGTGCTGCAGACCGAGGGCCGGCCCGTCCCCCGCGTGGTCGAGGGCTACCTGTGGGGCGGCATGACGTCCGGGGGTGTGGCGAAGGCCACCTGGGCGCTGCTCTTCCCGTTCAGCGTCGCGAACGTCGCGCACTGGATGCTGCCGCCCGTTCCCGAGCGCAACCTGCCCGCCCACCTGCTCGGCATCGGCCTGCGGTCGCTGCTGAGGGTCTTCGCGCTGCTGCTCACGGCGTTGCTGGTCGCGCAGATCTCCGTGGTCAGCATGGACCTGCTCGCGGCCCAGTGCCTGCGGCCCGGCACGGCGTGCCTGAGCAGCATCCCGGACGACGTGCGCGCGTTCCCGCACCTGCGGGCGCTGCTGGGGCTGCTGCCGATCGTCGCGGTGATCGCGGTGATGCGGCGGGTCTCGCACGTCGACTGGCGGATCGAGCGCCGGGAGATCGCCGACGCCGCGGAGAAGGAGCAGCAGCCCCCGTCCGGACTGCCGGGCGCGCACGTCGCGACCGATCCGGACACGCCGTCGCTGCGGTCGTTGCACGTCGTGGCGGCGCTCGCGGTGGCGGCGCTGATCGCGCTCGGCGGACCGCTGAAGCAGCTCACGGCGTCCGGCGGCATGGGCGTGGCGGTCACCGCGGCGTGGGTCTCGTCACTGGTCCTCATCGGCGTGTCGGTGCTCGGCGTGCTGCTGCTCGACGACCCGACCGGTGGTGCTCCCCACCGCGGCGGCCGGTGGCTGCGGGCGGTGCTGGGCAAGAAGCCCCGCCGGGTGCTGCTGGTCCTGTCGGTGCTGCTGGTGGTCACGACGGTGGTGCTGCAGGAGCAGCTGCCGCTGAGAGTGCCCGGCGCGGACGTGACCGTGCAGGTCGTGGCGTTGCTGATGGCGTTCGTGCTGGTGCTCTTCGGACTGCTGCTGGTGCCCGCCGCGCTGCTCGCGCGCGGCACCTGGAAGGCGTTGCCGCGCGAGCTGCGGCCGTGGGCGGGCGGCTGGTTCGCCGCGCCGGTGCTGGCGATCGGCGGCCTGCTCGGCGGTGGTTTCGGCGCGGGCGTCGCCCTGCCGGTGCGCAAGGCGCTGGGCTCCGGGCTGGTCCTGCCCGTCGGGTACGACTACATCACCCTGCTGTGGGGTGTCGCCGGCGCGTTGGGGCTGCTGAGCACGTTCGCGGTGGCGTCGTTCACCGGCGCGGTCCGGTGGCGGGCGTTCCGCAAGGGCAAGGTCTGGGCGCGTGAGGCGTCGCTGCTGCACTCCGGCCGGATGCGCGACCTCCGCACCGCGACGCGGGCGTGGTGGTGGGCCCGCTGGGAACGCAACCACGGCCACCACCTGATCCTGATCATCGCGTCGGTGCTGGTCGTCGGTGCCGTGGTGGCGACGGTCCTGCGGGTGCGCAACGTGCCGCCCGCGACGTGGATCTCGCCGTTCTCGGCGTTCGGCGTCGGCGTGCTGGGCCTGCTCGCCGTGGCGCTGCTGCGCGCGGTGTACCTGGCGGCGCGGCAGCCGGAGTCGGGCCGCCGGCTCGGGATCATCGCGGACATCGCGCAGTTCTGGCCGCGCGAAGCTCACCCGATCGTGCCGCCCTGCTACGCGCTGAAGGTCGTGCCGGAACTGGTCGAGCGCGTGCGCGACCACCTGCGCGACCCCGGCACCCGCGTGGTCCTGTGCGGACATTCGCAGGGCTCGCTGCTCGTGACCGTCGCGGCGGCGCGGCTGCTGGAGGAGCTGCCGCCGTACGAACGCGAGCGGATCGGCCTGGTGACGGCCGGGTCGCAGCTGCAGTGGGCGTACCCGCGCGCGTTCCCCGCCGTGGTGCCGCACGCGTCGCTGGCGAAGCTGGCCGGCGGTCTGGACGGACGCTGGCGGGCGTTGTGCCGCGGCACGGACCCGTTGGGCGGCGCGGTGACGACGTGGCGGCGGCAGGTGTTCGACGGGATGCTGCTCGGCGTCGGCTACCGAGCCGACGGCACGGAGGGCGCGCTGGCACCGGCGTTGCGCGGGCCCACCGGAGCGCTGGTGCTGGGCGGCGACCACTGGCTGCCGGACCCGCAGCGCGGCCCGTTCCCCGGCCGGCGCTGGAAGTCGGGGGTGTCGGCGCACTCGGACTACACGTCGGACCCGGAGTGGGACCGGGCGGTGGCGATCGCGGCGGGGCTGACGCAGGTGGACGCGCCGGAGGCGGCGCCGTCGCCGTTCGCGCGCAGGCCGGAAACTCGGTCGCGGGACGTTCTCTGATCCTCCTAGTCTCTGGCCGTGCACGTCTTCAAGGTGACCAAGTTCGACCCCGAGCACTTCGGTGCGCGCGGGTACTTCGGGCCTGAGGACGTCCAGAGCGACCACGGACCGCTGGAGGCCGCCTACCTCGCGGCGGTGCGGGCGTTCGCCGAGGACACCGGCGTCACCGAGCTGACGATCCGCGAGCCGTCCGTCGGCGGCCCGATCAACTTCGGGCTGGAACCCCACGTCGAGGGACACGGCCTGACCGGGCTGTTCCCGCCGGACCTCACCGGCTACCACGACGGCGCGAGGGTTCCCCTCGCCACCGGAGTCGCGCTGGTCAAGGCGATGCTGCGGGACAACGGCGCCTGGTGCCGGCTGGAGGTCGACGGCCGGTTCTTCGTCCACGTCGGCTATGACCAGTACATGTACGTCGGCAGCGCCGACCCCTGCGACGACGCGGCGGACCGCGTCCGCGCCCTCGGCCTGTTCCCCGAACCGATCCGGTGCTCGCCGTGGGACGTGGCGGCCGACGAGCTGGACACCCCGCGCCCGGCCGACGAGGCGTTCTGGACGGAGCTGGCGGAGCTCGCCACCGCCCGCGGCACCGTGCTCCTCCAGGAGAACTTCGTCGGCAACGCCTCGCGCTGGCGCCGGCTGCGCGGCGGCGACGTCCCGGATGCGCGCCACGGCCTCACGCCGCGCGCCTCGCTCCTGGTCTGGCCGGAGCTGAACGGGGACGTCACCGCCGCGCTCGGTGAGCTGCACGGCCGCGGGCTCTGCACCCTCGTGCGGGAGGACGCGGAGGGCGTGATCACGAGCCGGCCGGTCGTCGGCGACGACCTCCCCGCCATCTCGGCGGAGCTGGCGGACGCGCGCGGCGCGATGGTGATCTCGTTGCTCGAGGGCGAGTCCGAGCCGTTGCTGGCCGCGGTGCTGCCCGATGACGATGGTGTTGTCCGAGTGCGTTGGAGCAGATGAAGATGCTGACCGGGGATCTCGTCCGACTGCGGCCCGTCGAGCCGGAGGACGCCGAGGCGTTCTACCGCTGGCACAACGACGAGGAGGTCATGCGCTGGTTGCAGGCCTACTTCCACGAGTCGTTGGCGTCACTGCGGAAACGCCTCTCCGACCGGCGGGAGAACGCGCACGACAAGATCACGTTCTGCATCGAGACCTTGCAGGAGCGCAAGGCCATCGGCGTCGTCGCGCTGCGGGACGCGGACCCGGTCAACGCCCGCGCCGAGGTCGACATCTACCTCGGCGAGAAGGACTTCTGGGGCGGCGGCTACGGCACGGACGCGCTGCGCACGGTCTGCCGGTACGGGTTCGACACCCTGCGGCTGCACTCGATCGAGCTCGGCGTCGTCGAGGCCAACACCCGTGCGATCCGCTCGCACGAGAAGGTCGGCTTCCAGGTCGACGGGCGGTTGCGGCAGTCGTTCTTCCGCGACGGCGAGTGGCACGACTCGCTGCTGATGTGCGTGTTGAGGGACGAGCTCACCTGAGGGCCGGCGCGAGGTGGCCGATCGCCTCGCGCAGCAGGTCCTCCACGGAAGCGGCCGGCACCACGACCAGTCCGGACGGGCGGACGTCCACCCACCGCTGCACGGCGATCCGTGCGGCGGCGGACACCGCGGCGGCGAGCACGGTCGCGCCCAGCTCGGACACGCCGAGGCGGTCGGCGATCACCTCGGCGACCGGCGGTTCCATCGCCGTCACCGAGTCGAGGTAGGCCTCGCGCAGCGACGGCGTCGAGGTGATCAGCGCCTGCGCCTCCGACGGCGGCTCGCGGTACTGCTCGGCGAACGCGGCGACGATCGAGTCGGCGAGCGGCTCGTCCGCGGGCCGGGAACGCAGCTCCTGCGCCACCTGCAGCGCGCGCGACGCCGTGATGCCCGCGACGATCGCGTGCTCGCGGCTCGGGAAGTAGTTGTTGTAGGTGCGCGGCGAGACGTTCGCCGCCTCGGCGATCTCGTCGACCCGCACGTTGTCGACGCCCTTCTCGAGCGCCAGCCGCAGTGCGGCGGCCGACAGCGCCGCCCTCGTCTCTGTCTTCTTCCGCTCGCGCAGTCCCACCCGCTCACTCTAGAGACCTGTTGCAACACGATCACTACCGATTGACTTTCGATAGATCACTACCGATACTCGATGCATGATTGCTGAACGGTGGGCGGTGCTGGCGCTGCGGGTCTTCCTGGTGGCGCTGTTCGGGATCCTCGTCGTGCTGGAGACGTTGTCGATCCCCGGCTCCTACGCCTACATGGCGGAGCAGAACCCGGCGGAGGCGCACCTGCGGTGGCCGTCGACGATCGTGTCGATCTTCTGGGTGGTGTGCGTCCAGGTGGTGATCGTCGCGACCTGGAAGCTGCTCACCCTGGTGCGCAAGGACCTGATCTTCACGGAGGGCGCGATCAAGTGGGTCGACGTGATGGTGTGGGCCATCGCGGCCGGGTGGGTCGTGCTCGTGGGGGTGTTCGTCTGGGTCGGCGTCAACGCGGACGACCCCGGCGTGATCGTGCTGTTCTTCCTCTTCACGTCGGCGGTCAGCGTGATCGGGCTCGTGCTGGTCGTGATGCGGGCACTGCTGCAGCGCGCCACCACGCTGCGCTCCGACATGGAAGCGGTGATCTGATGGCCATCGTCGTGCGCATCGACGTCGAGCTGGCCAAGCGCAAGATGAGCGTCGGCGAGTTCGCGGAGAAGGTGGGGCTCACTCCGGCGAACGTCGCGGTCCTGAAGAACGGCCGCGCGAAGGCCGTCCGGTTCAGCACCCTGGAGGCGATGTGCCGGGTGCTGGAGTGCCAGCCCGGCGACCTGCTGGAGTTCGTCGAGGACGACGAGGAATCCGCCTAGCCCAGCCGTTTCGCCAGTCGGTCGGTGGCCTCGAGCCGCCCCGACTCGGCGAGCAGGCCCACCGGCGCCAGCACGTAGTCGCGGTCGACGGTGATCTCCGCGGTCCGCAGCACGGGTCGCAGCACCGGGTCGCCGCGCAGCGCCTCCACGACCGGCGCGAGGTCGGGCGTGTGCCGGAAAACGCCGCCCGACAGCACCAGCAGCCCCGCGCCGTGCGGTCCGAGCTGGCCGTCGACCTGCCGCAGGTGCCGGCGCACGCCCAGGATCGCCGCGAACGACGCCAGCCGCACGTCGACAGCGGGGTCGTCCGGCAGCCAGCCGACGTTCTCGGCCCTGTGCCGGGCCTCCGCCGTGAGGTCCTCGGTCGTCAGGCGTTCGGCGAGAGCTTCCTTGACGACACCCGGCGCCGACCAGCGCATGCCGAGGTCGCCCTCGACCGTGCGGCGGTCGGGCGGTAGCGCGACCGTCCTCTCCAGACCTTCACTGTCCACCGTGGACACCGCCGAGTAGACGTCCGTCGTGGCACCACCGACGTCCACCACCAGCACGGCGCCCTCGCGGTCCTGCGCCGCGAGCCGGGACACGCCCGCGAGCACGGCGTCCGGCGTCACGGCGCGCACGAGCTGCCGGAACCGCGGCCCGCGCGACAGGCCCTTGCCGCCGATCACGTGGTCCAGGAACGCGGCGCGGATGGCCCGGCGCGCGGGGTCCGGGGCGAGCCGGCCGACGTCCGGCAGCACGTTGGGGCACGCCACCACGGTCCGCTTCGCCAGCAGCCGCAACGCTTCCGGCTGCGCCTCGACGTTGCCCGCCAGCACGATCGGCACGGCCACCCGCGCGAGCTTCGCCGCGTTGTGCAGCAGCACGGACCGATCGCCGCCGTCCGTGCCGCCGACCAGCAGCACGAGGTCCGGCGACGACGCGCGCAACGCCCGCACGTCGACCGGGCCCGCGCTGACGTGGACGATCTTCGCGCCGGCCGACAGCGCGACCCGGTAGCCCGCCTCGGCGCTGACGACCCGTTCCTGCCCGACGACCGCGAGCCGCAACCCGCCACCGGCCGACGAGCACGCCAGGACCTCCCCGTCACCGACTTCCGCGCGCAGCGCGTCGACACCGCGCAGCACCTCGGGCGGCGTGGTGGGGTGCTGCCCGGTGCGGACCAGCTCGCCCTCGGGGGTGACGAGAGCGGCCTTGGTCCAGGTGGAACCGACGTCGAGGCACAGGATCACGGGGTTAGCTTGCCACCATGGAGCTCACGGCCAAGGTGATCCTCGAAGGCACGCGCCTGACCGGCGAGACGGATCTGGCCTCCGCGCTCCACGAGCACCCGTGCCTGGTCGGTCACCGCAGGTACCGCCACCACTCGCCGTTGATCCCGGTCCTGCCGGTGTTCGACTTCGACGTGGCCCGCCACACCGCCGACGACGTGGCCGGCCGGCTCGGCGAACGCGGCCTGCCGACGCTCTAGTCGTCCGCCTTCTCGTGCACGAGCTTCATGAACTCGCCGAGCTGCCCCAGCTGTTCCGGCGTGAACAGGTCGATCAGGTACTCCCGGACCGTGAGCACGTGACCGGGCGCGGTGGTGCGCAGCAGCACCTTGCCCGCGTCGGTGAGCACGGCGAGGATGCCGCGCTCGTCGGACTCGTGCGGCGCGCCCCCCCCGCGTGCCCCCGTCTCCAAATTGCCCCGCTGGTTTGGGAGCGCGCACTTAGAGAACCCCCCCCCCCC
>NZ_JBHXCW010000143.1:0-20313 GCF_042725365.1 Lentzea sp. NPDC060358
GACCACTAGAACCCAAGAGATTGCCGGGGGTCTGGGGGCAGCGCCCCCAGGTGGAAGCACGCAACGCAAGGTCGCCGCCCGCAACCGGGGGCGGCCCCAAACCAGCAAGACTCAGTAAGCCCGAACGCCCTTCCCCAACACGGTCACCCCACCAGCGGAAACCGTGTACCGCTCCCGATCCATAGGAGCATCGACCCCGATCAACGCCCCATCGGGCACAACGACGTTCTTGTCCAAAATGGCCCGCCGAACCACAGCACCCTTGCCGATCCGAACCCCAGGCAACAAAACGGATCCCTGCACCACGGACCCCACCTCGACGGTCACGTCGGACGAGATCACCGACCCGTGGATCTTGCCGGAGATGATCGACCCGGGCCCGACCATCGAGTCCTCGGCGGACCCGCCGGCGATGAACTTCGCGGGGGGCAGCGGCGGCGTGGCGGTCCGAATAGGCCACAGCTGGTTGTAGAGGTTGAAGATCGGATGGACCGAAACGAGGTCCATGTGCGCGTCGTAGTAGGCGTCGATCGTCCCCACGTCACGCCAGTACCCGCGGTCGCGGTCGGTCGCGCCGGGCACCTCGTTGTCCTGGAAGTCGTAGACGTGCGCCTTCCCGCGGTCCACCAGCATGGGGATGATGTCGCCACCCATGTCGTGGTCCGAGTCGGGGTTCAGCGCGTCACCGCGCAGCGCGTCGAGCAGGGCCTCGGTCGTGAAGACGTAGTTGCCCATCGAAGCGAAGGTCACGTCCGGGTCGTCCGGCACGTGCGGCGGCTCCGACGGCTTCTCCAGGAACCGGGTGATCTTGCCGGAGGCGTCGGAGTCGATGCACCCGAAGGCCTTGGCCTCGTTGCGCGGCACGCGGATGCCGGCGACGGTCACGGCCGCGCCCGACTCGACGTGCTGCGAGATCATCTGGCCCGGGTCCATCCGGTACACGTGGTCGGCACCGAAGATGACCACGTGGTCCGGCTTCTCGTCGTGGACCAGGTTCAGCGACTGGAAGATCGCGTCGGCGGAACCCGTGTACCAGCGCGGGCCCAGGCGTTGCTGGGCCGGGACCGGGGTCACGTACTGACCGAGCACATTGGACAGGCGCCACGTCGTCGAGATGTGGCGGTCCAGCGAGTGCGACTTGTACTGCGTCAGCACGCAGAGCTTCGCGAGCCCCGCGTTGACCAGGTTCGACAGCACGAAGTCGACCAGCCGGTAGTTGCCCCCGAAGGGCACAGCCGGTTTCGCGCGGTCGGCCGTCAGCGGCCAGAGGCGCTTGCCTTCACCACCGGCAAGCACAATTCCGAGAACGTGCGGCTGCCCCTTCACAGCATGTGACCCTATCCGTGCGAACGTTCTTGAACCAGACGCAACTCCGTTCGTCCCAACGGGCAGCTCCGTGATCTACGGTGGGTGCGTGCGAGTTGCGCTCTTGACCCGGGAATATCCGCCTGAGGTGTACGGCGGTGCTGGCGTGCACGTGGGATTCCTCGTGCCCCACCTCCGCGAGCTCGTCGACGTCGACGTGCACTGCTTCGGTGCGCCGAGATCGGACGCCACGGCTCACAACCCACCCCACAGCCTCGAGCACGCGAACGCGGCCCTCACGACGCTCGCGGTCGACCTCGAAATGGCGAGCGCGGTGTCCACCGCGAACCTCGTGCACTCGCACACCTGGTACGCCAACATGGGCGGTCACCTGGGCAAACTCCTGCACGGGATCCCGCACGTGGTGACCGCGCACTCGCTGGAACCGCGCCGGCCGTGGAAGGCCGAGCAGCTCGGCGGCGGGTACCGGATCTCGTCGTGGGCGGAGCGGACGGCCTACGAACACGCCGACGCGGTCATCGCCGTGAGCGAGGGAATGCGGGCCGACGTGCTCGACGCCTACCCCGCTCTCGACCCCGCCAGGGTCCACGTCGTGCGCAACGGAATCGACTCCCAGGCCTATCACCCGGTGACCGAAACCGACGCGTTGACGTCCCGTGGAATCGATCCCGCGAAGCCGATCGTGGCCTTCGTGGGAAGGATCACCCGCCAAAAAGGTTTGAGCCACCTCGTGGCCGCGGCGCACCACATCGACCCCGAGGCGCAGATCGTCCTGTGCGCGGGAGCGCCCGACACCCCGGAGATCGCGGAGGAGATCCGGCAGGCCGTCAGCGAGCTCTCCGAGACCCGTCCGGGCGTGTTCTGGATCCAGAAGATGCTGCAGCCCGCCGAGGTCCGGCAGATCCTCAGCCACGCGACGGTGTTCGTGTGCCCGTCGGTCTACGAGCCGCTCGGCATCGTGAACCTGGAGGCGATGGCGTGCGGCACGGCGGTCGTCGCGAGTGACGTCGGCGGCATCCCCGAGGTCGTCGTGCACGGCGAGACGGGCCTGCTCGTCCACTACGACGAGCATGATGTGTCGACATATCGACTCGAACTCGCCCAATCGGTGAACGAGTTGATCACAGACCGGGACCGGGCACGCCGCTTCGGCGTTGCCGGACGCACCCGTGCCGAGCAGGACTTCTCGTGGTCCGCGATGGCCGAGCAGACGGTCGAGGTCTACCGCAGTGTGATTTGAGTCACATACCTTCAGGGCAACCCGGACGTGTGAGCGCCGCCTTTAACCAGTAGTGACGTTGTCGATCCATCTGGTGAGGGGCACGAGGACTGTGCGTGGAGTGCTGCTGGGTCTGACGGTCCTGCTCGCAGTGACTGGATGTGCCACAGCTCCCGCTCCCCAGCCGACGGCCGTGCAGCTCACCGTGGGGGGCCTGAAGCTCGCCGACGCCTCGGACCTGCAGGCGCAGGCCGAGGCGCAGCTGGCCTACACGCTCGAGTACGGCTACGTGGCCCGTGCCGGGGCGGCGGCGGTCAGCTGCTGGTTCTCCAAGACCGGCGTCGAGTCCGAGGTGGACGAGCGGCTGTGGTGCGGGCCGGTCCAGGTCCCCGGCACCGGCGCCGGCACCGACTGGGTGCCCGTGCCGATGAAGGAGATCACCAAGAACGACGACGAGGTCCGCTACGAGGTGCAGTCGCCGCAGGTGCCGGAGAACGGCAACCGCAGCACCCCGGCCGGCAAGCTCGTGCGCACCGACGGCAAGGAGATCGACCCGTCGAAGCAGCAGGACCTCATCGCCGGCCGCGACTTCCTCGCCGTGCTGCCCGACGACGGCAAGCGCACGAACGCCGACCTCGGTCTCGGCAACGTCGACGTGAAGCTGCGCGACGACCTGCTCTCCACCTCCGTCACCGCCTGGGCGAACCCGGACATCTGGTTCACCGCCGAGGGCACCGTGCGCGCCGAGGCCGGCTCACGGCTGCGCGTCGTGCGGATGAAGGTCGAGAAGCTCAACGAGACGGACAGCGGTTTCCACCGCACCAACTGGCAGGGCTTCGCGCCGCAGCCCTCCGAGCTCGCGCTCGAGGTGCCGGGCAGGCGCCAGGTGCTGCCGCCGGACCGCCTGCCCGCCAACGGCTCGGTCTTCGTCGTCTACACCGTGCCGGACCCGCAGGAGGGCACCGAGTCGCTGGTGCTGGGCTCCCTCGGCGCCAAGTCGCTCGAACAGCGCGCCGAGCTCCCGTCCGGCAAGCGTTCCGACAACCCGCCGCACGTCCTGCAGCGCGCCGCCGCCCCCGGCCACTTCACCGAGCCGACCCAGAAGATCCGCTTCGGCGACCGCGAGCTCGGCATGAAGATCACCGGGATCCGGCTCGGCCGCCAGCGCCCGGTCAAGCTCGGCGAGAGCCAGTACGACGTCGCCACGATCTCCTCGCCGGACCATGCGCTGCTCGAGGTGCGGGTCGAGGCCACCGGCAACCTGCCCGACACCGCGGGCGGCCTGCTCACCAAGGACCTGATCACCGTCACGCTGCCGGACGGGTCGACCGCGCGGCAGGTGGGCGCGCGCTACGACGGCGGTCCGCTGCCGTTCGCGGTCGTCGTGGAGATCCCCGCCGACGCTCGCTCGGTCTCGGTCGGCATGGTCGAGGGCCGCCCGGACCTGCCGCGGCTCGGTGCGACGGCCATCTCGCCGGTCGACCCGCGCATCACGCTCGCACTGGACTTCTGAGCGGACCCGGTCCCGGCGGTCTCGGCCCGTTCCCTCCTCACCCGCGCCGCGGAGTTCGCGGCCAGCATCGCCGCCAGCGCGAGCCAGCCGAGGACCACGAGCACCAGCCCGCCCCAGCCCCACTCCTCGTACGAGGTGCTGCCGGACGTGCCGCCGATGCTGCTGCCCAGGTAGAACCCGCACAGGTACAGCCCGGAGGCGTGGCCGCGGGCGTGCTCCGGGGCCCGCGCGCCGACCCAGCCGCTCGCGGTGGTGTGCGCGGCGAAGAACGCGGCGGTGACGACCGCGAGGCCGAGCGGCACCCACAGCAGGCTCGCGAGCGCGCCGAGCGCCAGCACGCCGATGCACAGCAGCAGCACCCGCCCGCGCCCGTGGCGGTCGGCCAGCTTGCCCGCGAACGCCGCCGACGTGCTGCCGAAGCCGTAGAAGAGGAACACCAGCGTCTCGAGCCACACCGGACCGCTGAGCTGGAAGCCCGCGACGTTGTAGAAGGAGATGAACGCACCCACCAGCAGCACGGCCACCGCGTAGAGCGAGAGCAGCACCGGGTCCGTCAGCGCCGCCTTCATCCCGCGCGGCGCGCGCTTCGGCCGGCCCTGCGCCTTGGGCAGCAGGAACACCACGACCAGCGCGGCGGCCAGCCCGAACGCGCCGGCGAGCAGCACCGAGCCGCGCCACCCCAGCCAGTCCGCGGTCATGCCGGTGACGAGACGCCCGGTCATGCCGCCCAGGCTGTTGCCGGCGATCATCGCGCCCATCGCGGCGCCCAGCCGGTCCTTGCCGAGCTCGTCCGCGAGGTAGGCCATCGACGCCGCGGGCACCCCGGCCGCCGCGACGCCCTGCAACACCCGCAGGACCAGGAAGACCTCGTAGTTCGGCGCGAACGGCAGCACGAGCCCGAGCAGGGCGGCCACCAGCACGCTGACCACGATCACCGGCCGGCGCCCGACTCGTTCCGACAGCATCGCGATCGGCACGACCACCACCGCCAGCGCGAGCGTCGCGGCCGACAGCGCGAGCGACGCGGCGCTCGGGCCCAGCCCGTACTCGTCGGCGATCTGCGGCATCACGGGCTGCGGCATGTAGAGCAGCGCGAAGCACGCGAACCCCGAAGCGGCGATGGACGCGGTCAACCTGGTCACGTCCTCGACGCTAAGCCATACGTCCAATACGGAAATCAGCCAGAATCGATCCGTGGACGAATTGGATTTGGCCCCGAAGCTGGCGGTGCTGCGCGCGCTCGCCGCCGACGAGCACGTGACCCGTGCGGCGGAGCGCGTCGGACTCCCCCAGCCCACCGTCAGCCGCTGGCTCGCGGAACTGGGTGAGCAGCTCGGCGCGCCCCTCATCGCGAGGACCGGCAGGCGGGTCCGACTCACCCGCGCGGGCCGGCTGCTCGCCGAGGCCGCCACCCGGTCGCTGGCGGCGCTCGAACCGGGCCTGCGGGAGGTCGAGGAGGAGCTCGACCCCGAGAAGGGCCGGGTCGTGCTGGGCTTCCTGCACATGCTCGGCCGGTCCGTGGTGCCCGAGCTCGTCCGCGGGTTCCGCGCCGAGCACCCGCACGTGCGGTTCGGGCTGGTGCAGAACGCCCGCTACACCGTCGTCGACCGGCTGCTCCAGGGCGAGATCGACCTCGCCCTGGTCGCGCCGCCGCCGGACGAGCCCGAGGTCGAGTCGGTGGTCGTCTTCGAGCAGGAGCTGATCGTCGTCGCCCCGGTCGCGCACCCGCTCGCGTCCCGCGAGACCGTGCACCTCGCCGACCTCGTGGACGAGGACCTCATCCTGCTGGAGCACGGCTACGGCCTGCGGCAGATCACCGACGACCTGTTCGCGAAGGCCGGGCTGACCCCGCGGGTCGCGTTCGAGAGCCAGGAGATCGAGACCGTGCGCGGCCTGGTGGCGGCCGGTCTCGGCGTCGCGATCCTCACGCACGCCGAGACCACCCCGCCGCCGGGTCTGCGCGAGCTACCGCTGACGCCGCGGACGGCCCGCGTGTTCGGCCTCGCGTGGCTGAGGGACCACCCGCTGCCGCCCGCCGTCCGGGCCTTCCGCGACCACGCCCTGCGGACTCACGGCGTCCAGGACTGAGACCGCGACCAGGTGCGCAGGTACGACTCGGCGCCGCCGAGCATGTCCTGGACCAACCGGTCGCCGCCGAGCCGGCGGACCCGCTCGACCCAGTCCGGCAGCAGGCCGATGTGCGCGCCGCCGTCGACGTTGATGTCCCAGACGCGTTCGCCGGTGCGCTGCCGGTCGACCAGCGGGCCGTCCGGGAAGCTGCGGAACGGGTAGGTCACGCCGGTCTGCGGCGCCGGGTGCGAGCCGACGCCGTTGTAGTCGGAGCCGAACCCGATGCCGACGTCGTACTTGCGGCGCAACGGCTCCGCGGCGGCGGCCTGCTCGACGTAGCCCTCGGGGCTGTTCTCGTAGCCCGCCACGAACCCGCCGAGCCGGTAGACCTGCTCGGTCCACTGCGCGTCCATCCAGCTGTGGCTCGACACGATGCCGGGGTAGCCCGCCCGCGCGGCCAGGTCGAGGGTGCGGCCCGCGGCCTTCACGCTCATGTGGTCGATCTCGATCATCATGTGGCGGCGCATCATGCCCTGCACCGCGTACTCGCCGAGCGAGGTCAGGCCGCGCACGTTGCACCGCTTGGCCGGGTCGTAGGCCGGTGCGACGACACCGGGCGGGATCAGCGCGTTCGGGCCGGCCGTGCCGATCGGGTTGTCCTGCTGCGGGCCCCTGCACTCCTCGGTCTGCCACCACTGGCCGGTGCGCAGGAACTGACCGGCGTTGATCACGCCGCCCTGCGTGCCCGAGTCGAACCGGACTCCGCACAGCGCGTTGTCGAACTTGTGGCAGAGGAACGCGCTGCGCACGCCGAGCGCGTAGACCTCGTCGAGGCCGCGGTCGATGTCGCCCTTGCCGCACAACGGGATGTCGAGCAGCGTGCGGCAGCCGAAGAGCTCAGAGGTCTCGATGCCGAGCACGACCGCGAGCTTGCCCTGCTCGACCACGTCCCGCGCCTGCTCGGACGACGTGACGATGCGGAACCAGCCCTTGCCCGGCCCGCCGAACATCTTGTCGACGAACGCCTGGAGCTCGTAGGTGCGCTGGGCCTGCAACCGGACCGACGCCATCTCGTCGCAGGGCTTGTCCTTGAACGGGTGGATGATGCACAGCGTGGCGTTGCTGGTCAGGTCCTGCACCAGCACGCGCTGGCCGCCGCGCCAGGCCCGTTCCAGCCAGGCGTAGTAGTTCTGCTGGTGCGAGACCGTGGTGGACGAGGGCCAGCCCCGGAAGCTCGGCCAGCCCACCGGGTCGTGGCCGTCGAGGTCGCCCGTGACGATCGCCTCGAAGATCGCGCCGATGCCCGCCGGGTGGTGCTCGGGGCAGTCCTTCAGCGCGTCCGCCACGCCCTGCTCCGAGAACGGCTTGCCGCAGATCAGCCGGCCGCCGAAGCCCTCGTTGGTCATGAGGTGGTTGTGCGCGTCGACGAGCCCGCGCACCCTGCCCTGCTCGTCCGTGCCCTTGAACGGCTCACCCGTGACGTTGATCTGCGAGTCCGGGGCGGGCCGCGCCACCGGTTCCCACCACGGCGTCGCGGCCGTGGCGGGTGACAACGACACCATGACCAGCGAGACGGCGAGTGCCAGGCGGAGTAACACGAGGGCTCCTCTACGACGTTGTGAAGGAGCTCACATCATGCCGTGGAACGCCGCCGTCTCGGATCGGCAGATCGTAGGGACTAACGCGAATACTTTTCAGCCAGCTCGACGAGCGTCCGGGCGCCGAAGCCGGTCGCGCCCGCGACCACCTCGTCGTAGACCTTCTCCGACCGCGCGGGACCCGCGATGTCGAGGTGCGCCCACGGCACGTCGCCCGCGAACTTCTGCAGGAACAGCGCCGCGGTGATGCCGCCGGGGCCGGCCGGGGTCTGCTTGTAGTCCGCGATCTCGCTGGAGACGGCCGCGACGTGCTCCTCCAGCAGCGGCATCCGCCACCACTTCTCGCCGACGCCCGCGCCCGCCGCGACGACCTCGGCCGCGAGCGCGTCGGACGCGCTCAGCACCGCGCCCGTGCGCAGGCCGAGCGACACCTTCATGGCACCGGTCAGCGTCGCGATGTCGACGAGCAGGTCGGGCTCGAGGTTCTTCACCGCGTACGCCATCGCGTCGGCCAAGACCATGCGGCCCTCGGCGTCGGTGTTCTGCACCTCGGTCGTCGCGCCGCCGTAGTGCCGCACGACGTCACCCGGCCGGTACGCCGAGCCGGAGACGTGGTTCTCCGCGCACGGCACGAGCCCGGTGACCCGGACCGGCAGCTGCCGCCGGGCGATCGCCAGCAGCGCCGAGATCACCGCGCCGCCGCCCGCCATGTCGGTGCGCATGAGGTGCATGCCGTCGGCGGGCTTCACCGAGATGCCGCCGGTGTCGAAGGTGATGCCCTTGCCGACGAACACCAGGTGCGGACCCCGGGTGCCGTAGGTCAGCTCGATCAGCCGCGGCGGGCGGGCCGAGCCGCCGCCGACCGCCAGCACGCCGCCGAAGCCCTGCTGCGCCAGCCACTTCTCGTCGCGCACGGTCGCGGTCAGCCCAGGGACCTTGTCCGCGAGCTTCGCGGCGGTCGCGGCGAGCCAGCGCGGGTCCTTCACGTTGGACGGGGTGTTCGCGAGGTCGCGGGTCAGCGAGGTGGCCGTGGCCAGCGCGTGCGCCTTCAGCGCGGCGGAGGTCAGCACCTCCTCGAACCCGGTGTCCGCGGTGATCAGCCGGAGCGAGCCGACGCGCTTCGGCGCGTCCTCGCCGGTGACCTTGAACCGGTAGCCGCCGAGCGCCGCGCCCAGCACGAACGCGCGCACCTTCTCGGCGTCGAAGTCGGGGGTGAGCAGGACGTCGGCCGTCCTCGGCGCGTCGTCACCGCTCAGCGCGCGCACCAGCGACGCGCCGGCCGTGCGGTAGTCGGCGGCCGTCCCGGTGCCGACGCCGAGGGTCCAGACCTCGTCGTGCCGCACCGCCTCGCCCGCCTTGCCGGTCAGGCCGGACGTGTCGACGCCCTCGCCGCCCGGTCCGAGCACGGGCCCCGTGGCCGCGAGCACGACCGCCGGAACGCCGCGGCGCGCGGTGGCGGCCACCTCGACGTCCACGAGCTTGGTGGGCACTGACGGGACCGTCGGAGCCACGGTTGGACCTCCCCTGCTGCATTGACGACCGTTCATTCTGACCTGTGGCCGGAACGAAGCGATGCCCCGGTCTCCACTGTGGAAACCGGGGCTCTACTGCTTCCTCGCCGGGTGCCTCAGCCGGCGGCGGCCTTCAGCGCGTCGCCCAAGGCGCTGGCCTCGTCCGCCGACATCTCGACGACAAGGCGCCCTCCACCCTCGAGCGGCACGCGCATGACGATGCCGCGTCCCTCCTTGGTGACCTCGAGGGGACCGTCGCCGGTCCGGGGCTTCATGGCCGCCATCGCGTGCTCCCTCCGTCAACTCTTCCCCGTCCGGCCAGGCCGGATCTGCTCCATTCTCCCCTATCGCGACTCAGGGGCGAAACCGAACCGATCTTTTGGCGAGTTCGGGTGACAGTTGTGGATCTTGACTTGTCCCTGATCAGTACCCGTTTTCGGGCAAAGGCAACACTTTCGCCCCGGCTGGGCGCCACGATGTTCGGAGATCGGGACAACACGACACGGTCTCGGTCACGGCGTGCCAGACTGGGCAGGGTGCGAGCCCGTTCCGCGCTCTTCGACGTCTACGGCGGCCACCTGCGCGAACGCGGTGGCGCCGCCACCATCGCCGCGCTCGTCCGGTTGCTCGACCCCCTCGGTTTCGCCGCGCCGGCCGTCCGCACGGCCGTCTCGCGCACCGTCCGGCAGGGCTGGCTGCACCCCGTCCGGCTGCCCGACGGCCCTGGTTACGCCATGACACCTCGCGCGGAACGCCGCCTCGACGAGGCCGCTGCCCGCATCTACCGCACCCGGCCGTCCACGTGGGACGGTCGCTGGCACGTCGTGGTGCTGGAGGAGCTGCCCGGCCGCGACTCGCGCGACCACCTCGCCTCGTCGCTGCAGCTGCTCGGCTACGGCGCGCTCGGCCCTGTGACGTGGATCGCTCCCCGGCCGTCCCCGGAACTGGCCGACGTGCTGGCCGCCGAGGAGGTCCTCGCACGAACTTTTCACGGTTCACACGACGGTCAGGACGCCGAGCTCGCGGGCAGGGCCTGGGACCTCGCGGGCCTGGGCCGCGACTACGCCGCGTTCGTCGCGCACTGGCACGACCAGGTGTCCGTTGTGGACGAAACCGACGACGCGGCCGCCTTCGCCGCCTCCCAGCAGCTGCTGCACGCGTGGCGGAAGTTCCTGTTCCGCGATCCCGGTCTTCCTGCTGAACTGTTGCCACCGGACTGGCCGGGCCGGGCGGCAGCGTCGTTCTTCGACGAACAGACCCTGCGGCTGGCACCGGGCACGAGCCGCTTCGTCGACGAGTGCCTGCGGCCGGTCCGCAACGTTTCCACTGCTTGATGGAGGTCCAGTGTCCGAGCTCCTCGTCGACGACGCCGATGGTGTGCGCACGCTCACGTTCAACCGCCCCGAGTCGTTCAACGCCTTCACGGTCACGCTGAAGGAGTCGTTCCTCGAAGCGCTTCGTGCGGCGGCGGCCGACACCTCGGTGCGCGCGGTGGTGATCACGGGCGCGGGCAGGGCGTTCTGCGCGGGCCAGGACCTCAAGGAGCACATCGGGCTGCTGCAGGCGGGCGATCCGGCACCGCTGCACACCGTCGAGAAGCACTACAACCCGATCGTGCGAGAGCTGATCGGCATGCCGAAGCCGGTGATCGCCGCGGTCAACGGCAGCGCGGCGGGCGCGGGCGCGTCCTTCGCCTACGCCGCCGACCTGCGCATCGCGGGCAAGTCGGCGAAGTTCCTGATGGCGTTCGCGAACGTGGGCCTGACCGCCGACTCCGGCGCCTCCTACACCCTGCCGAGGCTGATCGGCCACGGCCGGGCGATGGAGATGATGCTGCTCGCCCAGCCCGTCGGCGCCGAGGAGGCGCTGCGGGTCGGCATGGTGAACCAGGTCGTGCCGGACGAGGAGCTGCTCTCGACGGCGCACCTGCTCGCGGCTCGCCTGGCGGCCGGGCCGACCACGGCCTACGCGAAGATCAAGGAGGCGCTGGCCGCGGCCGCCGACGGGACCCTGGAGGACGCGCTGGAGGCCGAGCGGCGGACGCAGGCCGACTGCGGGGCGACCGAGGACCACCGGGAGGCGGTGGACGCGTTCGTGACCAAGCGGGCGCCGAAGTTCATCGGCCGGTAGGGCTTCGGGCCGGTAGGGCTGGACGACCCGCGGTGGCCTGCCCGCGGTGGGGTGGGCCGGAGGTTCGGGTCGGGCGCGATGCCGCCGCGCAGCTGGGGTGCTGTGCGGACGCAGGGTTGCGGGCGGACGCAGGGTTGCGGGCGGACGCAAGGCCACGGGCAGCCGCAGGGTTGCGGGCGGCCGTCGGCGCTTCAGCCGGGCGCGGCCAGCGCTTCCACCAGGCACGGCCCAATGCTTCCGTCAGGCACGGCCCAGCGCTTCCACCAGGCCCGCCCCAGCGCTCAAGCCCGCCGCCCCTCCCCCGCCCGGAAGCACGTTGAGATGTGGTCGTCCACCATCCCGGTGGCCTGCATCAGCGCGTAGCACGTGGTGGGGCCGAGGAACTTGAAGCCGCGCCGCTTCAGCTCCTTGGCCATCGCCTTCGACTCGTCGGTGATCGCCGGCACGTCCGCGATCGTCTTCGGCCGCCGGTGCCGGGCCGGCGCGAACGACCACAGCAGGGCGTCCAGGTCGACGTCCTCCGCCACGATCACGCGGGCGTTGTGGATCGCGGCGTCGATCTTCAGCCGGTTGCGCACGATGCCCGCGTCGGCCATCAGGCGTTCGACGTCGGCCTGGCCGAAGTCCGCAACCAGCTTCGGGTCGAAGTCGCCGAAGGCCGCGCGGAACGCCGGGCGCTTGCGCAGGATCGTGATCCACGACAGGCCCGACTGGAACGCCTCCAGCGACATCCGCTCGTACAGCTCCGGCGTGCCGTGCAGCTCCACGCCCCACTCGGTGTCGTGGTACTCGGCGTAGTCCGGCGTCGAGTCACCCCACGGGCACCGGACGATCACTTGTACCCCTCGGCGAAGCGCGCGAACTTCTGCAGCGAGCGTTGCAGCATCAGCACGAACAGCGGCTTCACCACGGGGAAGAAGAACGGCACGTCGAGGCGTTCGCTCCACACGAAACGGCTGCCGCGCACGGCGAACACGCCCGTGCCGCGGACCACTCGGCCCAGGTGCAGGACCTCCACGGCGTGCGGCGGGTCCCAGCGGGTGATCCGCATGCGGTCGGAGACGCCGAACGTGACAGCGTCGATCTCGCTGCCGACGGACTTGCCGTCACCCTCCACGACGGACACGCGGGTGCCGAACACCCACTCCGACTGGCGTTCCCAGTCGGTCATGGCGCGGAAGATCGTGTCGGGCGGCGCGGCCACCTCGACGGTCAGCTCAAGCTCGGTGCTCACTGCTCTCCAGTTCCTCGACGCGGGCCCGCAGGGTCTCGACCTCGGTCGCGAGCCGCTGCAACGCCCAGTCGACCTCGCTCATCTTGTAGCCGCGGAACACCTGCTGGAACTTCAGCTCGCGGACGTCCTGGGCGGTGAGGTCGTCCGCGGGCAGGCGCGTCGGCGACGCTCCGGGCGGCAGGGGCGCGAGCTCCTCGCCGCGGCCGAACACCAACGCCGCGAGCAGGAACACCACTGCCGCGACGGCCACCATCACGATCAGGTAGAGAAGGGCGTTGGTCACGCGACGATCGTGGCACAGCTCAGGCTCCGGCGAGCGAGCAGACCGAGACGAACGATCACGATCCAGGTGGCCGCGCTCGCGAACGTCATCGGCAACGACTGCACGAGCCGCGCCGGGTCGAGGTGCGCGGTGGCCGCGATGATCGACAGGTTGCCGAGCAGGACGGCCCCCACGGCGGCCAGCGCGGTGGTCGCGCCGAGCTTCGCGAGCAGCTTCGCGTCGTACTTGCGGGCGAGGAGCCGGCCGAGCACCAGCGCGACCAGCGCCACGCCGGACGCGATGCCGCTGGTCAGGTCGTTGGCCTTGGCGACGAAGAGGTACCAGGACGGCGGCACGGTGCCGAAGTCCTGCCACGGGCCGATGAACAGCATCCGGCCGTACTCCCACGCCATGTGCATCAACGGCAGGACGACCGCGAGCCAGATGAGCGTGCGCGTGCCGTACGCGACGGCCAGCTCGGTCTGGTACTCGTTCGCGATCTCGCGGACCGGGCCGAACTCGTCGACGGCGCGCTTCTGGGCCTCGTGCTCGGTGAGCCCGCGGCCCAGGTGGGCCTCGGTGGCGTCGGTGAGGCTGTCGCGGGTCTCCGTGAGCAGGTCGCGGACCTGCCTGCGCGATCCCCGCAACCGCGACCCCAGGTCCGTCATGTACCCGTCGATCACGTCTGCGCCCACTTGCCGCCCCCTCCCAGCACCCCGTCGATGACCGTCGTGAACTCGCGCCACGCACTGCGCTCCGCGTGCAACGCCTTCTGCCCCGCCGGCGTGAGCCGGTACGTGCGGCGCTTGCGGCCGCCGACCGTGCTCCAGTCGCTCACGACGTGGCCCGCCCGCTCCAGCCGCCGCAGCGCCGGGTAGACCGTGCCCGTCGGGAGGTCGAGCGCGCCCCCGCTGCCCTGCTGCAACGCCTCGATGATCGCGTAGCCGTGCAGCTGCCTGCCGTCGAGCGTGGCCAGCAGCAACGCGTCGAGGTGGCCGCGTAGCGCGTCGGGCTTCATGTGTAGCGACTCTACTGATCACACCGGAGCGGACGGCTCCGGGAATTTCCCGGTAAGGCCTGTAGGGGACGTCCCTGAGATGTCCCCGGTATCGCTCCAATGGCGTTCATAAGTAGCGCAGCTACACATAGCGTCCCTACCCATGAGTGCCGTAGACCTCGCCCGCCTCCAGTTCGCGCTGACGACCTCGTTCCACTTCCTGTTCGTGCTGCTCACACTGGGTCTGGTCACCCTGCTGGTGGTCATGCAGACGAGGTTCGCGATCACCGGCGCGCCCGTGCACGAGCGGATGACGCGGTTCTTCGGCCGGATCTACGTGATCAACTATGCGCTGGGGATCGTCACCGGGGTGGTGGTGGAGTTCCAGTTCGGGCTGAACTGGTCGGGCCTCGCGACCTACGCGGGCGACGTGTTCGGGGCGCCGCTCGCGCTGGAGACGCTGGTCGCGTTCTTCCTCGAGTCCACGTTCCTGGGCCTGTGGATCTTCGGCTGGGGCAGGCTGAACCGCTGGGTGCACCTGAGCCTGCTCTGTCTGACCGCGCTGACCGCGTTCGCGTCGGCGTTCTGGATCATGGCGGCGAACGGGTTCCTGCAGCACCCCGTGGGTCACCGGGTCGACGGGGACGTGCTGCGGCTGGACGACTTCGGCGCGCTGCTCACCAACCCGACCTTCACCTCCGCGCTGGGGCACGTGGTCTTCGCGGCGGTCACCACCGGCGGCGTGTTCGTGACCGCGGTGTCGGCGCTCCACTTCCTCCGGCGCACGCACGAGGTCGACTTCTTCCGGCGGTCGCTGCGGATGGGCGTGGTCACGACCGCGCTCGCCACGCCGCCCCTGCTCGGGTTCGGCTTCGCGCAGTTCCCGGTCCTCGCGGAGTTCCAGCCGCACAAGACCGAGGCGGCGCCGCTGCTCGGCCTGCCGCTCGGGTTCATGATCCTGATCGGGACGGGACTGACCGCGATCAGCTGGCTCACGCTGCCGCTGCTGATCCGCGACGCCGTGATCCGGCTGCGCTTCCCGTTGTACCTCATGGTGATCGGCATCCCGGTGCCGTTCGCCGCGGCGCTCTTCGGGTGGATGTTCCGCGAGATCGGCCGGCAGCCGTGGCTCGTGTACGGCCTGCTGCGCACCGAGGACGCGGTGTCGCACGTGGACGCTTCGCAGATCCTGTTGTCCCTCATCGTCTTCACGTCGCTGTTCGTCCTGCTGGCCTGCGTCGACTGGGCGTTGATCGCCCGCGCGGTGCGCCGCGGCCCGGACGTGGAGCCCGCCCCCGTCTCGCCGTTGGTGGTGACCCTCTGATGGACACGCTCTGGCTCGTCGTGCTCGGCACGCTGACCGCCGGCTACTTCGCGCTCGCGGGCTTCGACTACGGCACCGGGTTGCTGCTGCCGTGGCGCCGCCGCGACGTCGCGTTGCAGCGGATGACCCCGTTCTTCCTCGGCAACGAGGTGTGGCTGGTCGCCGCGATCGGGGTGCTGTTCGCGGCGTTCCCGCGGCTGGAGGGCGAACTGCTCTCCGGCGCGCACTCGCAGTTCACGCTGCTCCTCGCCGGACTGGTGCTGTTCATGGCGGCCGTGCAGCTGCGGTTGTGGTGGTGGCTCGTGTTCACCGGCGCACTGATGGTGTCCTTGGGCTGGGGCCTGTTCCTGGTGCACCTGCTGGAGGCGCCGCTGCCCGTCGCACTCGTGATGCCGGTGCTGTTCGCGGTGCACGGCTGGGTGTTCCAGCAGCGGCGGTGGGCGCTGTTCCCCGTCACGGCGGCGTTGTGCGCGTTGCCGATCCCGCTCGCGTTCAGCTCGATCGACGTCACCGGGCTGATGGCGCACCAGGACACGCTCGGCCTGCTCGCGCGGGTCGCGATCCCGGTCATCCCGCTGGTGGTGGTGTTGCAGTGGTCGATCGTCGCCCTCTCCTCGCGCTGATCCCGATCCCGTTCCTCGTGCTGGCGCAGGCCGAGCTGCTCGCGTCCGTGCTGGCCGGCGGCACCGGCTTCCTCCTGCTGTGCCTGGTGATCGGCCTGCGGGTGGGGGTCTGGTGGGGCCACCGCGAGTGGGCGCACCGGGCCGCCGAACGCACTCGGGCGCGGCTGCGGGAGGCGTTCCTCCGCTCGCCGGGCACCAGGGCCGGCGAGGTCGCCACGCTCGTCACGCGGGGCGTGCACGACGTGACGCCGTACGTCGTCGGCTACCTGCCGATGCGGGTCCTGGCCGTCGCGGTGCCGCTCGCGGTCGTCGTCCGGCTCGCGTTCGCGGACCTCACGGCCGCGCTGACGATCCTCCTGACGCTGCCATTGATCCCGGTCTTCGGCGCCTTGGTCGGCGCGCACACCCGTGAGCGGACGGCGCGCCAGTGGGACGCGCTCGCGACGCTGGGCGGGCACTTCCTCGACGTGGTCAGGGGAATCGGGACGCTGCGGGCGTTCGGCCGGGCCGAGGCGCAGTCCGCGACCGTCCGTCAGCTCGCCTCGCGGCACCTGGCCGAGACGATGTCGGCGCTCGAGGTCGCGTTCCTGTCCGCGCTGGTGCTGGAGCTGGTCGCCACGACGTCGGTGGCGCTGGTCGCCGTCCCGGTGGGGCTGAGGCTGCTCGACGGAGGGGTACCGCTGCACACCGCGCTGCTCGTGCTCTTCCTGGCACCGGAGGCCTTTCTGCCGCTGCGGGCGGCCGGCGCGCAGTTCCACGCGAGCGCGCAGGGCCGGGAAGTGCTCGCCAGGGTGCCCGCGCCGGCGAAGCGCGGCGGCCAGGACCCGCCGGACCTCGCCGTGGCCGAGATCGTGGTCGAGGACGTCTCGGTGCGCAGCCTGGAGAACTTCTCGCTGCGCATCCGGCCTGGCGAGCGGATCGCGCTGGTCGGCCCGAGCGGTGCGGGCAAGAGCACGGTTCTGGGGCTGCTGCTGGGGTTCGTGACGCCCGACCGCGGCCGGGTGCTCGTCGGCGGCGTCGACCTGGCCGAGATCGACCGGCGCAAATGGCTCGAAGCGCTGTCGTGGGTGCCGCAACGGCCCACGCTCGTCCCGGCGGCCCTCTCGTCCGGCGAGCGGCAACGGGTCGCGCTGGCCGGGGCCCTGGACCGGCGGCAGGCCGGGCTGTTCCTGCTCGACGAACCCACCGCGCACCTCGACGCCGAGACCGAAGCCGCGGTGCTGCGGGCGACCCGTGAGTTCACGAGGGGACGGACCGCCGTGATCGTGGCGCACCGGCCGGCGTTGCTGGCCGAGGTCGACAGGGTGGTGGCGGTGTGAGGCTCGCGGTCCTCGTGGGCGTGCTCGCCGAACTGGCGGGCGTCGGGCTCACCGCGACGGCGACGTGGCTCGTCATGCGCGCCGCCGAGCACCCGCCGGTGCACGCCCTGACCGTGGCGATCGTCGCGGTCCGCACGCTCGCCCTCGCCAAGGGCGTCCTGCGCTACCTCGAACGGCTGACCGGCCACCGGGCCGTGCTCGGCGAGGCCGTGGAGCTGCGCGGCCGGGTCTACGACGACCTCGTGCGCCGCCGGCACGTCCCGTCCGCCACGGCGCTGACCCGGATCGTCACGAACGTCGACCAGCACCTCGACGCCCGGCTGCGCACCACCCTGCCGTGGCTCACGGCGGCGTTCGCCGGTGCGGTCGTGGTCGTGGTGTCGGGGTTCTCGTGGCCGCTGGTCACCGGCCTCCTGGTCACCCTCGTCCTGCTCCCCCGGCTCGCGCTGCGCACCCCGCGCGACCTGACCCCGTTGCGCGCGAAGCTCACCGAGCAGACCACCGCACTGGTCCACGGCAGGGAGGAGCTCATCGCCTGCGGCCTGTTCGACGCCAGGGTCGCCGAGGCGGCGCAGACCGCCCGGGCCCTGTCCCGCGGGGAACGCACCCGCGACCTGACCCCGGTGGCGATCGCCGTCCAGTTCGGGGCGGCGCTGCTGATGCTCGCCCAGCACGAACCCGCGTGGCTCGTCATGGCCGCCGTCGCGACGTTCGAGATCACGATTCCCCTGGCCGCGCTGACCAGGCCCACCCCGGAACCCACCGGCGAACCGGAGCCCCTCCGGCCGCGGGAGATCCCGCAGCTGCGGGGGAAGACGGCCGTCGTCGGCCCGAGCGGCGCGGGCAAGACCACGTTGCTCAACGCCCTCGCCCGTGAGCTGGAACCGAGCGCGGGTGCGCTGGCCGACGCCCACGTCTTCCACACGACGGTCCGCACCAACGTCCTGCTGGCCAAACCCGGTGCCACGCAGGCGGAACTGGACCGGGCGGCGCAGATCGCCGAGCTGGACCTCGACTGGGACCGGGTCGTCGGCGAACGCGGCGAGGAGATCTCCGGCGGCCAGCGCCAGCGGCTCGTGCTCACCAGGTCGGTGCTCGCGCACCCGGAGGTCCTGCTCCTGGACGAACCCACCGAGGGACTCGACCCCGAGCAGGCGGACCGGGTGCTGCGCAAGGTCCTCGACGACTGCCGCGGCACGGCACTGGTCGTGACGCACCGGGAGGAGCAGCTAGGACTCTTCGACCACGTGCACCATCGGCGGCCGATCGGCGACGACGACGTCGGTCGAGTCGGGTAGCCACTCCCCGCCGACCTGCACGAACTGCGTCAGCGGCCCGGAGTCGGCGACCACGCCGCACCGGGCCAGCGCCGTCCCCATGATCTGCGAGGACATCACGCCGAGCTGCAGCAGCGACCGGTTGCGGTGCTTGCGCACGCCGAGGTTCACCTGGGCCAGCGCCGCCAGCCCGTGGAGGCGGTGCACGTCCAGCAGCAGCCCGATCTCCACCCCGTACCCGGCGGCGAACGGCACGGACTCCAGGAACGACCGGGTGGCCGCGTACTCGCCGCCGAGCGGTTGCACCACACCGGACAGCTCCGGCCGCAGCGTGTTCAGCAGCGGTCGCGCCACCAGCTCGGTCACCCGCCCGCCGCCGGAGCTCTCCAGCCGCAACGGCCGCCGGTAGAAGCCCTTCACGAGGTGCACGCCGTCGTCGAGCAGCAGCGGCCCCAGCAACGCCGTGACGAACCCAGTCTCCGGGTCCACGAGATCGGAGTCGAGGAACACGACCAGGTCGCCGGTGGTCGCGGCGAGCGAGCGCCACAGCACCTCGCCCTTGCCGGGCACGGGTTCCAGCCACGGCACGACGTCCTCGCGGTGCACGACCCGCGCCCCCGCGGCGGCGGCGACCTCGGCGGTCCGGTCGGTCGAGCCGGAGTCCACCACCACCAGCTCGTCGACCAGCGTCCCGAGCAGCGGCCGCACGACGGAGACGACGTCGCCGACCGTCTCCTCCTCGTCCAGCGCGGGCAGCACGACGGACACCGTGCGCCCGCGCTTCAACGCCACGAGCTCGTCCACGGTCCAGGACGGCTGCTGCCAGGTGTGCGAGGCGAACCAGGCTTCGACGGAGGGCAGCATCAGGCGAGCGCCCGCACCGCACGGGCCGGCGGACGGGTGCCCGTCACGCTCGCGACCATCTCCACGACCTTCCTCGCCTGCCGCACGTCGGACGCGCGCACGGCGCGTGCCCCGGACAGCGCGGCCACGGTCGCGGCCGCGAGGGTGAAGTCCTCGTCGCCCTCGGGGATCGTCACGGCGTCCACCGCCTCGCCGAGCGGGGGCAGGTCCAGCGCGCCGTCGAACTCGATCACGTCCGCGCCGTCGGAGATCGCCTGCCCGGCCGCGTCCGCGCTGGTCAGGTACGCGACCACCAGCACTCGGTCCGGAGGTAGCTCGGTGACGCGGAATCGGTTCACACCGCCCAGCGTAGACAGTGACCTGACTCACAGTCGCTTGCTACTCACGAGTAGCCAGCTGTTTTACTCACTGGTAACACCCTGTGTGATCTACGTCATGGTCAAGGAGGACCAGCGTGCGCCGATCACTTCTCCTCGTTCTCGCGCTCCTCATCTCCCTGCTCGGTGCTCCGGCGGCCTACGCGGCACCCGGACACCAGATCTCCTACCGGTCGGTCCCCGGCGTCGGCGGCACCACCCTAAAGGCCCTCGTCGTCGAACCGACCGGGATCGGCGGCGGGCCGTTCCCGCTGCTCGTCCTGCCGTCCAGCTGGGCGGTGCCGAACATCGAGTACGTCGGCGCCGCGGCCAGGCTCGCCGAGGAGTCCGGCTACGTCGTGGTCAGCTACACCAGCCGCGGCTTCTGGGACTCCGGCGGCCGGATCGACGTCGCCGGGCCCGACACGGTCGGCGATGTCAGCGAGGTCGTCGACTGGGCCGTCGCGAACGCCCGCGCCGACGCCACGAAGGTCGGTGTCGCCGGGATCTCCTACGGCGCCGGGCAGGCGTTGCTCGCCGCCGCCACCGACAAGCGCGTCAAGGCCGTCGCGGCGCTGAGCACGTGGACCGACCTGGCCCGGTCGCTCTACCCGAACGCCACCGTGAACAAGCAGGCCGTCGAGGTGCTGCTGGCCGCGGGCCACGTCACCGGCCGTCCCGGACCCGTCC
>NZ_JBHXCW010000144.1:0-19979 GCF_042725365.1 Lentzea sp. NPDC060358
TCGGTGACGTGCCCGTGGTCTGTCACGAGACCGGCGCGGTGATGGCGGCGTAGCGACGCGCGAGGTCGTGGCAGGCGCGCAGGAGCTCGGGCGGGTGCAGCTCGGTGAGGCCGGTGTCGAACGTGGCGAGGATGCCCGCGATGCCGGCCCAGGACCAGGCTCCGAGGGTGAGGCGGCAGTGGCCCTCGTCGAGGTGCTCGACGACGGACCCGCCGGGCGCCCAGCGGGCCACGACGTGCGCGGGCAGGTCCAGGCGGGCGCTGCCGGTGCACTGCCAGGCCGCCGGGGTGTCCCCGCGGTCGTGGCTGCTCATCACGAACTGCGCGAGGTCGTCGCCGGGGAGGTCGCGGGGTGCGAAGCCGGTGCCGGTGGGGCGCGGGTGCAGCCGGTCCACCCGGTGCACCCGCCAGCGCCGCTCGTCCAGGTCGTGGGCGATGAGGTACCACCGCCCCGCCCACACCACGAGGTGGTGGGGCTCGATCCGGTGCGGTGCCGCGAAGTCCGGTTCGCCGGGAGCCGCACGCGTCCCGTCGGGACGCAGGACCTCGACGACGAGGACGTGGCGCAGCCGCACGGCGGTGCCGACGGCGGTCAGGGCGGCGGGGTCGATCGGGGGCGCGGGGAACTCCCAGTAGTTGCGCAACCTGGTGAGGCGCAAGGACTCCATGGCGGCGCGGAGCGTGTCCGGCATGGCCTGCTGCACGGTCAGCAGGGCTCGGGCGGTGTCGTCCTGGAGGCCGAAGACGGAACTGGGCGCGGTCTGCAGCGCGATGGCGATCGCGAGCGCCTGGTCGTGGTCGAACAGCAGGGGCGGCAGGGTGTGCCCGGTGCCGAGCCGGTACCCGCCCTCGGGTCCGCGCACGGTCACGACCGGATAGCCCAGTTCGCGCAACGTCTCCAGGTCGCGCCGCACGGTGCGGTCGCTGACTTCCAGGCGTGCGGACAGGTCCCGCAGCCGCCACGTCCCGCGCGAGCCGAGCAGGGACAGCAGCTGGAGCGCGCGATGTGACGTGGTCGCCATGGCTCGATCCTCGCAGCAGTAGTGGCCACTCGGTGTCCACTACTGCTGCCAGTGTCGGTCTCATGCACACAACGAACGGTTCTCAGCGCCTGCACGTAGTCGTCGTGGGAGGAGGGATCGGCGGGCTCGCCCTGGGTGCCGGGCTGCGGCGCCACGGGCACGAGGTGGCGGTGTTCGACCGCGACACCGACGTCACCGCCACCGGCGGCTACCACATCACCCTCGACGAGCGGGCCCTGTCGGCTCTCGACCGGCTCGTCGCGCCGGAGGTCCTGCGCGGGCTGCTGGCGTCGGGATCGGCGCTGAGGCTGCGGGACCGGGACGTGTTCTTCGACCACCGCGGCCGCGCGCTCGGGTACGGCCCGGACCTGTCCGGCAGCAAGAGCATCGACGTCGACCGCATCACCCTGCGCGTGCTGCTGGCCGAGGCGGTGGGCGCGGACCTGCACCTGGGGAAGGCCGTGACGGACGTGGGCACCGGCGCGGACGGCCGGCCGCGGGTCGGTTTCGCCGACGGCACCACGGTCTCGGCGGACCTGGTGGTCGGCGCCGACGGGACCCACTCGCTCGTCGCCCGGCACCTGGCGGCGGCCCCGACCAACCGCCCGGCGGGGATCATCGGGTTCTCCGGCCGCACCCGGCGATCCGATCTCACCACCGCCGAGCAGCGCCGGCTCGGCACCCGGTCGACGATGGGCATCGGCCCGCGGGGTGCCGCGCTCTACGTGGGTTTCCTCGACCCGATCGGCAACGCCGCCCTCGACGCACCGGAGCTGAGCAGGTCGGTCACCACCGGCCCGACCTACATCTGGGGAGCGATGTTCCCCGAGTCCGCCCGCACCGACTCCCTGCGCGAGCTGCACGGCGCCGCGCTGTGCACCGCGCTGCTCGACCGGTTCCGGGAGCACCGGTGGGCCGCGCACACGCTGGAGGTCATCGCGCGCACCGATCCCGGCAGCGTGGCCGCGTTCCGCTTCAACGCCGCCTCGACCCGCGCCGGCGACCTCGCCCCCTGGCCGGCGGGCCGCATCACCGCCCTCGGTGACGCCGTGCACGCCACCCCGCCCACCGCGGGCATGGGCGCGGGCGCGGCCATCCAGGACGCCGCCGACCTGCTCGACGCGCTCTCCGGAACCGCTCTCACCGAGGCGATCGAGCGCTACGAGGCCCGGATGCGCGAACGGGGTGGCGAGGTCCTCACCGCTGCCATGAGGACCGTCCGCCTCATCTTGGCCACCAACACCACTCTCGGTGCTCTGGCCACCGCCGCGCTGTGCCCTCTCGCGGCCACCATCACCCGCTACCTCTGCACCGCGTCGTAGAACGACTTCGCGAGTCCGCGCAACGGGTCGCGGCACTCCGGTGATCTCGGCTCGGGCTTGTCCGCCGGCTTGTACTCGAGGATCAGCACGGCGTTGACGTCCAGGATCATCAGCGTGCAGTTGTCCCGGTCCTTCGGCGTCAGCCACTTGGCCTTCTCACCGACCGCCACGTCCCCGGCTGTGCCGTCGTCGGCCGGATCGGCGCCCGGCCTGGAGGTCACGTCGTAGGCCTCCCGTGCCCTGAGCGCTCCCCGGCCCTCCCCTGCCGGAGACGAGATGTCGCCGTTCTCGTCCCGCCACGCCGAGGCTTTCAGGTTCACCCGCGGCCAGTCCGGGATGCGCTGGAACTCGCACCCGGTGAGCATGTCGGAGGCCGAGGGCCTCTCGTTGCCGAACCGGAACGGCGGCAGGCCCGTCACCCTCTGCGTCACCTCCCGGCAGGTCGGGAGCGCCGTGTACTTGGCAGCGAGGAGGGCGGGCGTCGTGACCGACACCGGTGACACGGCGGAGGCACCCCGCGGTGTGCCGATCACCGCGCCGCCGCCGGTGCACGCGGCCGCACTCAGCACGAGCGCCGTCACGCCGGCGAGTCGAGCGGACCGGCTCACCGCGCCCCCAGTCCCTTCCACAGGTCCTCTTCCGGATCGGCTTCCCCGGCACGAGGACGGTGCCGGGACGCACTCGCCGGTGCCGTACCGCGATCCGACGTGAGTCCGGCAGCACTGAACACCGCCCACAGGTCTTGGTGCAGCTGTCCGGAGTTCGCTCGCGGAAGCGCCGCCACGTTCGCGACCAGTTCGACCAACGCGCCGTTGCGGACGTGCAAGGTCACCAGGCCGTACGGGCTGTGCAGGACCGTCACGTCGAATGACACCCCGGCGACGTTCTCCCTGCCCTCGCGCAGCCCCCGCCCGATGGCGGCCTGGTCCTGCCTGACCTGGGCGAGCCACTCGTCCAGGTCGGGCGAGTCGGACCGGCTCCGGGAGCAGACCGGTCCGGGTTCGGCACGGTGCGGTCGCCGCGGCGCGGTGGCCGCGATCCGCACCGCGTCGAGGTAGGCGGTCATCAGCGCGGGACCGAACTCGCCGGCGGACAGCCGCGTCTGCCAGCCGCTGCTCACGTCGAACCGCAGCACCTTCGTGTCCGGATCGACGGTCACCCGCAACGATCGCGAAGGATCGCTCGCCTGGTACCGGTCCGCGGGTGCGGCCGGCGGCTCCGGAGGTGGTGACGTCCTGGTCGCGGCACCGGGCGGCAGGCGCAGCTCGGCCAGCTCCAGGGCGCGCAGGCGGTCTTCGAGCACGTCTCAGGTCACCGCCCGCGGCCAGCACTCGTCGGGGAACGCGCTGTTGCTGGTGCGCGTGCTGTACATCTCGCGCATGGAGGCGACCACGGTGGTGTAGTGCTCCACGCTGTCGCCGAACACCGTCACCGCGGAGGCGATCAGCTCCCCGCAGATCTCGGCGGCGTCCCCGATCGCCTCCAGCGCACCGATGATGGTGCCCGCGGAGACCACCGCCGAGACCGCCTTGGCGACGAAGTTGCCGATCCTGTCGGCGTAGGTGTTGAGCAGCTTGATGTTCGTCTGCGCGATCTGGACGAGCCACTTGCTGACGGCCTCGGCCTTCGGGGCGAACTGGTCGAGCGCCTTCTGCTGCCGGGCGAGCACCTGCGCGTGGTAGTGCTGGGCGGCCGGGCCGGTCCACTGCCCGAAGTTCTTGTTGCCGCTCTGGTCACCCGCGCGGGCGGCCATGTCCGAGACGGGCTTCTGCATCACGGTGAGCCAGTCGAACCCGGCCTGGACGAGCGCGACGACCGGGGCGTGGTGCTTCAGGAAACCCAGCATCACCTTGACGAAGGCGTCCACGTACTCGCGCAGCTCGTCCACCGCCTGCTCCAGCCTGCCGAAGAGGTCCGGTGCCAGGCGGACGAGCGGGTTGGTGTTGATGTTGTGGATGCCCTTGTCGAAGTTGTCGACGAGCAGCTCCACCGCCTCACCCGCCAGGCGGAACGCGTCGTTCAGCGCTTCGATCAACGCCGGGCGGTAGGACGCCCCGACACTGTCCATTCTCCCGCACCCCGAATCTAGAAGACCTGATCCAGGTCGAGCTCGACGACTTCCTCACTGCGTTCGTACGTCTCCGCGATCTTGCGCAGCGTCGCGCCGATCTCCCGGAATTCCACTTCCGCCTCCGCAGCGAGCCTTTCCACGTAGGAGCGCATTTCCTCGTACAGGTCGTGCAGCTCCTCGGGCGGAGCCGGCAGAGCCAGCGGGAACACCGCGAAGGTGACCGCGTCCGCGGCGAAGAACGCCAACGGGGACAGGGCGAGCCCGGACACCGCGCTGCGCACGGGCGCCATCTCGGAGGCGAACTCGTCCCACTTGGCGGCTTCCTCGCGCACCGCCGAGGTCACCACTCGAAAACCGGTCAACGGCCCTCCCCGTCCAGCTCGACCGCGAGATGCCCCGGGCACCCAGCGGCCAAGCTAGCGCACGAACGGCGGCCAAATCGCATTTGTCGCCGGAGCACACCCGAATGCACCCAAGCCGGTGACACGGCCGGCGATCCGCGCATTAATGCGATCGGCTCGGAATTGGACGAATTGAGGACAGATTCCGGTCGCCACGTGCGGCGAACGGTGCCGCCGCCCCGGGCAACGGCGGCACCGCGGACAGCTCACGCGACCGGCAGCAGGCTCCGGTACCAGCCGGTAGCGTGCGCGAACCCGCTCGCGAATCCGGGTCCCGGGTACTGCCTGACCTCCCGCCAGATCCGGCTGCTGTCGTACCAGTGGTCCGACGCGAGCAGCTCGTGCTGGTGGTCCGTCAGTTCCGGCATCTCCCTGCGGGCGGCCTCCCGGTGCTCGGCGGCCGGCAGCGACCGCTCCGGGAGGTCGAGGCGCAACCCCGCGCAGACCGTCCGCACGATCGACCGGAAGCTCGCCGGGCGCGGATGGCTGACGTGGAAGGTCTCCCCGCCGCGCCAGGGAATCCTCGTCAACGCGGACAGCACCGCCCCCAGCGCGTCCACGCAGATCACCGACACCTTGGCCGCGCCCTCCTGGATCCAGGAGGGCACCCGCCGCAGCAGGCGCAGCAACGTGGGGATGAACCACACGTCACCGACGCCGTAGACCAGGTGCGGCCTCAGGACGACCCCGCCGAACTCCCGCACCGACTGCTCGGCGAACAGGCGGCTGCGCGAGGCAGCCGACACCGGCAGCGGCCGGGCGTCCGCTTCGGACAGTCCTCTGTGGACGCCGTGGCCGTAGACGGACGTGGTGCTCATGTAGGCGACCCGCGAGACGCCGTGCCGGCGGGCGTCCGCCAGCAGCACCGTCGTCCCGTGCCGGTTCACCACGTCGCAGAGCTCCTCGTCACGGCCGACCTGGGAGGCCAGGTGCAGCACCGTCGTCACGCCCTCGCACACCCCTCGCAGCGAGGACGGGTCGGTCAGGTCACCGCGTACGTGCAGGACTCCGCGTGCCCGCAGGAACTCCGGCAGCGGGTGCCGGGACAGGACCCGGACGTGGGTGACCGGTCCCGAGGCGGCGAGTGCGCGCAGCGCGGCACCGCCGATGAACCCCGTGCCCCCGGTCACCAAGATCGCTTTCTCGGTCATGAACTTCCCCCCAGAAGTCATTCACCCCAGTGCATCCCCAGTATCCCCCATGTGCCGACATCAGTCGACGATCCTCATGTCCATGAGGCCCTGCGCGGCAACCCTGCCGTCCTGCTCGATCTCCACACCGACCCCGAGGGCACCAGTCGTCGCCGGAGCGCGGCGGACGGGTGTCACGACGACCGGTGAGTCGAACTCGACGTACCTGTCGAACGTGAAGCGCAGGGCGGCCGGCACGAGTCCCGGCCGGCCGAGCAGCAGCGCGGCCGCCTGCCGTGCGGCCTCCTGCAGGACCATGCCCGGCACGTGGTCGACCGGGTGGTCGAAGAGGACCGGGTGGCGCCGGTCGATCCTCAGCAGCCAGCTCCCCCGCCGGTCGTGGGGCGACAGCACGACGTCGCGCGAGCGGTCACGGCCGACGAGCCCCCTCGACACCGGTGGCGCCGACGGCGCCGGTGTCCCCGGCGGCGGAACCCGGTCGCCCACGCCCGCCCGCAGCCGCTGGTAGGCGGCGGCGGTGACGCAGCTCCAGCGCACGGATCCGGAGCCGATCTGGCGCCCGTCGCGGTGGCAGGTGACGTCCATGCCCATGCCCGCGACCTTGGCGCCGCGCCGTTTCACGTCGTGGCAGGTGACGGTGAGCGTGATGTCCGCGGGACGCGCTCCGAGCGCGAGCCCCGCGGTGGTGATCTGGTAGTTCGTCTCGTGGGACATGAACTTCCAGTCGAGCGGCACGCCGAACACCTGGTGCGCGATCACCAGCGCGGCCTGCCGGATCGTCTCGGCGAGCAGCATCGGGTCGTGCCGGTGCGGTGAGGGCAGCCGGTAGAAGCTGTGGTCGCGGGGCCACTGCGCCCCGACGCTGAACGTCGTGTCGTCGACGATCCTCAGGTCGGTGAGGAACACCTCGGACACCGCCGCGCGGTGGACCAGGTGACGGGGAACCGTCTGCTCGTGGAGGACCTGCCCTGCGCAGGGCGGCCCGGCTGGTGCCTCGTCTGCCACGACGAGGGCGGTACGGCTGGTCAGCACGATCTTCTACCTCCGGAGTGGTGTTGTCGCGGTGGGTGGTGAGATCCTGACCAAGAACATACTAACCGCCCGGTTTTTTTTCGAGGGTTTCTCTGAAGTTATGCTTCGGGTTCGAAACCGTAAGTCCGATCGGAGGAACCCCCGTTGGCCAAGCAGGAACGAGCGGAGCGCACGCGGACCGCAATCCTCGACGCCGCCGCCAAGGTGTTCGACGGCAGCGGCTTCTACGGCGCGACGCTCTCGGACATCCTCCTGCACGCCAGCGTCACGAAGGGGGCGCTGTACTTCCACTTCCAGTCGAAGGAGCAGATCGCCCACGCGCTCATCGACGAGCAGTTCGCCGTCTGGCAACCCCTGCGCGACCTCCCGGACATCGGCCTGCAGACCGTGATCGACCTGACCCACGCGATGGCGCGCAGGCTGCAGGAGGACGTGCGGGTGCGGGCCAGCATCCGGCTGGTGATCGAGCAGGGCACGTTCGCCGACCCCACGCCGAAGGCCTACCTGCAGTGGATCAGCGTCGTGGAGTCGTGCCTGGTGCAGGCCCAGGCGAAGGGCGACCTGATCGAGGGTCTCGACGTCAACGAGGTCGCGACGTACGTCATCGGCTCGTTCACCGGCGTGCAGGTGAGTTCCGAGGTCCTGGCCCAGCGCAAGGACATCACGCAGCGCGTCACGACGATGTGGCGGATCGTGCTGCCCGGCCTGGTGCCGCCGCGGCGGCGGGCCCGCTTCAGCCCCGAGGGCTCGGCCTGATCGTCCCCTCGGGCGCGAAGTCGCCCACCCTGGCGGCTCCCACGAGCCCCGGCAGGAAGAGCCGCCAGGCGTCGGCCAGCAGCGTCGCCGGGTCGAGGCCCGACAGCCCGGACGAGCACACCGACTCGATGCCGACCGTCAGCGCCAGCACGGTGACGACGACGGGCGGCACCGAGACCTCCTCGGCCAGCTGACCGTCGCGCGCCGCCCTGGTGAGCAGGGCGGTCGCCGCGGCGGACCACGACACGGAGAAGTCCAGGAACGGCGCGCCCCGGTCGGCGCACTCGCGGGCGACCCGGAAGCTGGCGCGCACGGCGGGGTCCGTGGCGAGCCAGCTCTCCAGGGTGTGCGTGAGGTCGATCAGCGCCTGCACGGCGGACGTGCCGGACAGCTCGGCGACCGCGGTGCCGAGCTTGGCGCAGCTCTGCTCCTGGACGGCCTTGACCAGCTCTTCCTTGGCCTCGAAGTGGAAGTACAGCGCGCCCTTGGTGATCCCCGCCGCCCTGGTGATGTCACTGATGTTCGTGCCGGCGAACCCGCGTTCGTCGAAGAGCTCCGCCGCCGAGCGGACGAGTCTGGCACGGGTGTGCGCGGATCTGACTTGCTTGGTCATCTGCTATCCCACATTCAGGAGCCAATCGGCGTCGTCGGCCGCCGCGAGGTTCTGGTCCGCGGCGAGCACGAGACGTTGGAGCCGGTGCAACGCCGGGGACGGTTCGAGTCCCAGCTCGTTCACCAGCGATGCGCGCGTCCTGCGGTAGACGTCCGCGGCCTCGCCGCGCCGTCCCGACCGGTAGAGCGCGACCATCAGGTGCCCGCACAGTCCTTCGTGGGTGCGGTTGCGGGCCACCAGCGCGGTGAGCTCACCCACCAGTTCGTGGTGGCGGCCGAGCCTCAGGTCCGCGTCGATCCTGCGGTCGAGGACGCTCAGCCGCGCCTCGTTCAGGCGCTGCGCCTCGACCTCGAGGACGTCTCCCTGCTGGACGTCCACGAGCGCCGGCCCGGTCCAGCGCCCCAGCGCCTCCCGGAACTTCTCGGCCGCGCCGTGGAAGTCGCCCGCCTCCCTGGCGCGGTGACCGGCCGCGGCGAGCCGTTCGAACTCGAGCGCGTCCACCGCGCCGGCACCGGTGCTGAGCAGGTAGCCGCCCGGCTGCGTCTGCAGCACGTCCTTCGGGTCGTCGCGGACGAACCCGATCAGGTTGCGCAGGTGGAACACGTAGGTCTGCAACGTCGTCGTGGCGCTGCGCGGGACGTCCTCGCCCCAGAGCTCTTCGAGGAGCATCGTGACAGGCACCGTCTCGTCGGCGTAGACGGCGAGCGTCGCGAGCACCTTGCGGGGCTTCGCGGCGGTCGGTGTGATCGAGACGCCGTCCACGCTCGCGGCCAGCGGGCCTAACACGTTGATGTCCATCTTCTCTCCCCCTGGTGAGTGAGGCGGGGACCCGCCAGGCCCCAATACAAAACCGGTCGGTCGGTTTTGTCAAGCGAAAGAACCGACCGACCGGTATTTTTTCAGGACCTGCGCAGCAGGTGTTCGACCAGCGGGCGCACGTCGGTGGCGCGCAGGCCGTCGCGCCTCTCGGCCCAGCCGGGGACGGCCGGGTCGGAGCACAGCAGGACCGGGCCGTCGGACGGGCTCTCCGGCAGCCTGCCGTGCGAACCGCGCACCCGCGAGGGGTCGAGCGGCACGACGTCCAGCGTGTACCTCAGCCCGATCTTCTTGCGCACCAAAGCCCTCGCGGCCTTGAGCCGCCCCTTCACCGGGTCGTCGAAGAACAGCTCCGCCGGGTCGTAGCCCGGCTTGCGGTGGATGTCGACGGTGCGCGCGAAGTCCGGCGCCCGGTCGTCGTCGAGCCAGTAGTAGTACGTGAACCAGGAGTCGGGGTCCGCGGTGACCACCAGCTCCCCCGACCGCTCGTGGTCGAGCCGGTACCGGGCCTGCTCCTCCCGCCCGAGGACCTCGTCCACGCCGGGTGTCGTCTTCAGGACGTCGCGCACGCGCGGGAGGTCGGTCTCGTCCCGGACGTAGACGTGGGCGACTTGGTGGTCGGCGACCGCGAACGCCCTGGAGGTCCACGGGTCCAGGTACTCCATGCCGTCCTGGGTGTAGACCTCCAGCAGGCCTTCGGCCCGCAGCACGCGGTTGACGTCGACCGGGCGGTGCACCGGCGTGATGCCGTACTCGCTCAGCACGACGACGGTCGCCCCGGCCGACTCCGCCTCGGCCAGCAGCGGCTGGACCTCGGCGTCGACCCGCCGCGCCGCCGCCACCGCCTGCGGGGACCGCGGGCCGTACCGCTGGAGGTCGTAGTCGAGGTGCGGCAGGTACACGAGCGTGAGGTCCGGGCGTTCGGCGCGCAGGACCCGCTGGGCCGCGCGCCTGATCCAGTGCGTCGACGTGATCGACGCGGTCGGCCCCCAGTAGTGGAACAGCGGGAACGGGCCGAGGTGCCGCGTGAGGTCGTCGCGCAGGCCCGGCGGCCGCGTGTAGCAGTCCGGCGACTTGCGGCCGTCGGCGTGGTAGACCGGGCGCGGGGTCACCAGGAACTCGGTGCTCGCGCCCATGGCGTACCACCAGCAGAGGTTCGCGACCTTCAGCCCGTCCCACAGCTTGTCGCCCCGCACGAGCGCGTTGTGCTGGCGCCACAGGTGGACCTCGCCGAGCTCGCGGAAGTACCAGCCGTTGCCGACGACGCCGTGCTCGGCGGGCATCCGGCCGGTCAGGAACGTCGACTGCACCGAGCAGGTCACGGCCGGCAGCACCGTGCCGAGGTCCGCCTGCCAGCCCCGGCGCGCGAAGGCCTTCAGGTTCGGCATGTGCGCGAGCAGGCGTGGCGTCAGCCCGACGACGTTGACGAGGACGAGTGGTGTCATCTGAGTCTTCTCCGCACCCAGTCGAGTTCGGCGGCGATCCCGGTCACGAGGTCCTGGGGCGGACCGGGCAGGACGTTCCAGGTGTAGGTCTCGACCTCGACCACCGGACCGGCCGGCGCGGCGGCGAGGACCTGCTCGAGCACGTCGGTGGTCGAGCGCAACGGCCGCTGCAGCTCGGCGTGCAGCGGGACGTGGAAGTGCACGCGCCACGGTTCGTCACCCGGCAGGCGCTCGAGGGCCTCGTCCAGGTCGTCCGCCCGGTGCGTCGTGCCCTCCCGCACCTGGTGCAGGTAGCGGGGTTCGCCGAAGGCGCGCAACGCCCGCCGCGCGTCCTCGGCACGGGGGTCCGGCACGTGCAGCGCCGCCGAGGCCTGGATCTTCACGACCGGCACGCCCGCCGCCTCGGCGAGCGCGAACGTCGAGGCCGGGTCCGCGAAGCCGACCGCGAGGTGGCACGCGTCGAGGCACAGGCCGACGAGGTCGTCGCCGAGATCGCGCAACCAGCCGACGGCGTCGGCGGCGGTGTCGAGCACGCAGCCCGGCTCCGGTTCCACCGCCAGCCGGATCGACCGGTCGCGGCGCAGCGCCGACGTCAACGCCTTGCGGGCGGCGGCGTCGTCCCGCGCGGTCCACGGTTCGCGCCACCCCAGCGGCAGCGTGGAGATGCTGCCCTCGGCGTCGTCGGGCAGCAGCCCGTGCAGCACCTCGGCGCAGGCGCGGGTGTAGTCGAGCCGGGACGGCTCCGTCCAGTTCGGACTGTAGACGCGGTGCTTGACGACGTCGTCGTGGAAACCACGCTGCGGAAAGGCGTTGAGCGTGCGCACCTCGAGGCCCCGGACCGCCAGCTCGTGCTTCAGCCTGGCCAGCCACGCGGGGTTGCCGGCCAGGCCGTGCGCGACGTCGGCGGCGAGCCAGAGCCCGAGACCGAGCACGGGTTCGCCGAACCGTTCCCGCACGGGCAGCGCGAACTCGTCGAGCTGGCGCACCACGCCGGCCAGGTCCTCCGCCGGGTGCACGTTGGTGCAGTAGCAGAGCGGGTTCACGTGCGCGCGCCGCGCAGGATCGAGTTGCCGTGGTACTCGGCCCCGACGGGGACCTCGTCGAGCACCAGCCGCCCGGACCGGCCGTAGAACTCGACCGGGTTGCGCCACAGCACGGTGTCCACATCGGACTCGCTGAACCCGGCGGCGAGCATGGCCGCGCCGACGCGGGAGGTCGCGACCGGGTCCGAGCGGCCCCAGTCGGCGGCCGAGTTCACGATCATCCGCTCGGTGCCGTGCTCCTTCAGCAGCGCGACCGTGCGGGTCACGTCCATCTTCGTGTCCGGGTAGACGGAGAAGCCGAGCCAGCAGCCGGAGTCCGCGACCAGCGGCGCCGTCGTCTCGTTGAGGTGGTCGACGAGCACGTTCTCCTCGCCGATGCCCGACTCCCGCACCACGTCGAGCGTGCGCCGGGTGCCCTTCGCCTTGTCGCGGTGCGGGGTGTGCACCAGCGCGGGCAGGCCGTGCTCGACGGCCAGTGCGAGCTGCGCGGCGAACGCGTGGTCCTCGGCGGGCGTCAGCGAGTCGTACCCGATCTCCCCGACCGCGACGACACCGTCCTTGGCGAGGTAGCGGGGCAGCAGCTCGAGCACGCCGGCGCACCGGCGGTCGTTGGCCTCCTTGGGGTTCAGCGCGATCGCGCAGTGGTGGCGGATGCCGAACTGCGCGGCGCGGAACCTCTCCCAGCCGATCAGGGTGTCGAAGTAGTCGGTGAACGAGCCGGTGCTCGTGCGCGGCTGCCCCTGCCAGAACGCGGGCTCGACCAGGGCCCGGACGCCGGTGGCGTGCATGCGCTCGTAGTCGTCCGTCGTGCGGGACACCATGTGGGCGTGCGGTTCGAAGATCCTCATGACTTCTCCAGGAGTCGTTCGGCGTCGGCGGGCAGGTCGCGGCCCGCCGCCCTGCGCTCGGCGGCGTAGTCGGCGACCATCCGCAGCAGCTCGGCGTCCGCGCGCTCGCCCAGGTCCGCGACCGCGGCCAGCGGCACGCCGGTGAACAGGCACTTCAGCACACCGTGCCGCCAGACCTGCTGGTCGAGCGCCCTGACCCCCATCGCCGCGGCGACGAGCCGGACGTCGTGGGTGCGCAGGGCGTCCTCGGCGATGCCCGCGCAGGCCTCGCCGACGGACTCCGGCAGCAGCGGCAGTCCCCGCAGCACTCCCCTGCGCTCCGCGTCGTCGCCGTGGTCGTAGAGCTCCCGGACCTGCGCGACCAGCCTGGCCGCCGGCAGCGTCTCCCCGAGCACGCGGACCAGCCGGGCGCGGGCCAGGTCGTCGACGGTGCCGTGCACCAGGCCGAGCGGGTCGGTCTCCGGCCGCAACGGGGCCCGGCCGACCTCCCGCCCCGCCCGCGGGTAGAGCGCGGTGACGGCGCCGGGGTCGCGCCGGACGCGGCGTTCGGCGGCGACGAGCCAGGGGTGGTCGACCTCGGCGGCGAAGTCCGTCTGTCCACTCGCGACCCACACGTCCGTCATGGCACCGGTGAGCGCCGTCATCGCGGCACGGGCGGCCGCGGGCGCGGCGTGGCTGTGCCGGGGCAGCTCGACCGCGGCGACCCCGGTGTAGCCGATCTCGGTCAGCGCGCCGAGCGTGCCCGCCAGGTCCAGTTCGCCCTCCCCGAACTCCAGGTGCTCGTGCACCCCGCGCACCATGTCGTCGAGCTGCACGTTGACCAGCAGGTCCGCGGCCGTGCGCAGGCACACGGCTGCGCTGTCCGGTTCCACCGCGACGCAGTGGCCGACGTCGAGCGTGATGCCGAGCAGCTCCGGCGTGCCGAGCTCCTCGCGCAACGCGAGCGCCTGGGCCAGGTGCTGCACGACCATGCCGGGCTCGGGTTCGAGGCCGAGCCGCACCCGGTGGCGGGACGCGACGTCGAGCACCTCGGCCACACCGGCGCGCAGACGGCTCCAGGCCAGGTCCCGCGCGACACCGGCCGCCGCGACCCCCGACCAGAACGACACGCAGTCGGCGTTCAGGTCGGCGGCGATGCGCACGGCCCGGCCGAGGAAGTCGATGCGCCGGGAGGGGTCGTCGCTCACCAGGGTGGGGTGGTGCTTGTGGTCGCGGTCGAGCAGGTAGCGCGCGCCCGTCTCGACGACGCACCGCAGCCCCAGGGCGTCCAGGGTGGCCGCGACGTGGTCGACGCGGCGGCGCAGGCCGGGGCCGAACGGGTCGAGGTGCGCGTGGTCGAGGGTCAGCGCGACGGCGGTGTACCCGAGGTCGGCGACGACCCTCAGCGCGTCGTCGAGCCGGTGGTTGGAGAAGCCGTTGGTGCCGTAGCCGAGGTGGAAGCTCATGTCGGGCTCACCCGCCGCGACAGCCTGCGCGCCACCGGGAGCAGCGCGGAGAGCACCGCCGCGGTCGTGGGGGCCGTCCGGGCCGTGATCGCCGCCTGCAACGGGATCATGGCGTGGATGCCCGCTCTCGTGGCCGCCCGCACGCGGGGCCCGGTCGGGTTGTGCCGTGCGGCCAGCTGTCCCGGGCCTGTCGTGGCGAGGTACGCGAGGGACCACGGGACGGTGCGCGGCCGGATCGAGGCCACCGCGGCCGCCACCGTCGTGGTGAGAGCGGTCGCGGTCTGGGTGCCGGTCGCGCCGTGCACCTCGCCGCGCGACAACGTCGTGAGGCCGAAGGTGTGCCCGGCGATCACGGCCGCCGCGGGCCACGCCCTGCTCCCGGAGCCCAGCAGGACGTCGAGACCGCGGCACAGCGCCATGACGGCCGGGCCCGCCGGCGTGGACTTCGCCACGAGGTCGTACGCCCAGATCGCCCCGGCCAGCGGCACGGCGGTGCGCACGGCACCGCGCCCGCCGCCGAGCACCGACAGCCCCAGCCCCGCGCCGGTCAGGACGGCCGCGACGCCCAGCGCCTGAGCCGGGCGAACCCGGCCGGACGGGATCGGGCGCTCCGGGCGTTCGTCCGCGTCGAGTTCGCGGTCCGCCCAGTCGTTGAGCGCCATGCCCGCCCAGTAGAACGCCGCGGAGGCCAGCGGCAGGACGAGCCGCCTGCCCCGCAGCGGAAGTCCGGCGGTGGCCGAGCCGGCGACCGTGTCACCGAGCACCGTCAACGCCGCCGGCGCGCGCACCAGCTCGGCCACCGGTTTCAGCACCCGGCTCCTCCCCCTTCCAGCGACTCCGCCCACTCCGCGAGCGCCCGCGCCTGCGCGAAGAGGTTGTGCCCGGTGCCGCCCAGCGGGTCCTTGAAGAAGAAACCCAGCTCGGTCAGCGGTCCCGCGGCACCGGCGGCGTGCGCGCCCGCGACGAGCCGGGCGAGGTCGAGCACGAGCGGGGCGGCGAGCGCCGAGTCGTAGCCCTCCCAGGTGAACTGCAGGCTCATCCGCGCGCCGAGGAACCCCTCGAACGCCACGTGGTCCCAGGCGATCTTGCGTTCGCCCAGCGACGGCACGTTGTCGATGTGCAGCGGTGCCTCGGTCCCCGGTGGCAGCACGCCCGCCTTGGAGGCCAGCTTCGCCGCGGCCCGGTCCGGCGACGCGAGCGACGCGCCGTCGCCCCCGCCGAGCAGGTTCGTGCCCGCCCAGGACCGCACCCGCAGCGCACGGGCCTCGAACATCGGTGCCAGCACGCTGCGCACCAGCGTCTGGCCGGTCTTGCCGTCCGACCCGGCGTACGGCAGCCCGCGCCGCCCGGCCAGTGCCGTCAGCGCGGGCACCCTGATCCCGGTGGACGGGGTGAAGTCGACGTAGGCGCACCCGGCGCGCACCGCGGCGTAGGCCGCGATCGAGCTCGGCGGCAGGACCCGGGCTTCCGGGACGGAGAGCGCGCGGTCCAGCTCCTCCAGGTCCGCGTGCTCCGCGGCGGCGGGCGCCTCGGTCGACGACACGTTCACGACCACCACCCGGTCGTGCCCGGCGCCGAACTCCGCGAGGTCGGCGGCCAACCGGGCCACCGCGTCCGCCTGGGTTCCCGGCCAGGTCAGCGGGTCGTAGCCGGGACGCAGGGCGCGTTCGACCTCGGCCAGTTCCGGCCGGATCGCGGCGAACACCCGCGCCGGCACCACGCCGTCCTCGACCAGCTGCTCGGCCCGTTTCTCCAGCGGTGTGGACACGACGTCGTGGCCGCCCGGGACCAGGTCGTCCCAGTCCGGGAAGACGTCGCCGAGAGCGAGCTCCGCCGACACGCAGCCGGTGGGGGCGACGAGCCCGCGCCGCAGCGCGAGGAGTCCACAAACGACGGTCGTCGCGAGTGAACCGCGGGCCCCGATCAGCCAGACCCCCGTCGTCACGACGACACCAGCACGGCCTTGAGCACCGCTCCGCCCGCCACCGCCGCCATCGCCACGGCGTGCGAGGCCAGCGGGTACGGGGTGGTCAGCGACCTCAGGTCGAACCGGCGCACCAGCGCGGGCAGCAGCCGCACGTACTCGACCAGGTGCGCTCCGGTGAACGCCCACGAGCCGACGACGTCCAGCTGCCGGTACACGATCTGGTGCGGGTTGACCGGGGTGTCCCCCGCGTCGGTGTACTGGCCGACGACCAGGTACGACCCGCCGCGCCGGGGCAGCCGCAGGCCCTGCGCGACCGCCACGGGCACGCCGGTGCACTCGATCACGAGGTCGGCGCCGATCTCCTGGACGCGCTCCAGGTGACCGTCCTCGGAGATGTCGACGTGCTCGTCGCCGATGCCCGCCGCCTTCGCCACCGCGAGCCGGTCGGCCGGACCGCCGACGAGGACCACCCTGGCCGCGCCGGAGAGCTGGGCCAGCGCCGCGGCGGCCAGCCCGACCGGTCCGGCACCCTGCACGACGACCGTCTCGCCGAGCCGCACCGGGCGTCGTTCGTGCAGCGCGTGGATCATCGTCGGGCCGGCGCACGCGAGCGACATGGCCGCGAGCGGGTCGACCCCCGCCGGCACCTTCACCACGACCGTTCCCGGCCGCAGCACGATGTAGTCCGCCCACGAACCGGAGAGCGCGGGCCCGGCCGAGACCGGGCGGTTCACGCCGTAGGTCTGCCGGTTCTCGCACAACGTCGGCTCGCGGTGCACACGACAGGGCACGCACTGTCCACATGCGATGGACGAGGCCCACATGACGGTGTCGCCGACTTCCAGCGGCGTGCCCCGGGAGTCGGTGCCGACACCGAGCGAGTGGACGGTGCCGAGACCCTCGTGCCCCAGCACGAGCGGGGTCGGGATGTCGAGATGTCCCTGCTGCAGGTGGAGGTCCGTGCCGCAGATGCCGCCGTACCGGGAGGCGACGACCATCTCCCCCGGTCCCGCCTCCGGCACGGGGAACGTCCGCAGTGCCAGTGGCGCGCCGAACCGTTCGAGCACGACGGCACGTCCGGTGGTCATGCCGACACCTGTTCGAGCTCGGCTCCGGCGGGGCGCAGCGGCGTGGTGTCGCGGCCGACGACGTACTCGGGCCTCGGCTCGCCGAACGGGCGCGGCTCGTTCGCCACGTCGTTGTAGGTGGCGATCAGCAGCCGGCGCGGGAACGGCGACATGTTCGGCGCCGAGCCGTGCACGATCTCGGGGTGGAAGAACACGACCGAGCCCGCCTTCGCCTTGGGCGAGACCATGCCGTGCTCCCCGACGAGCGCGGTCATCTGCGCGGGCTTGAGCGCGATGTCGTCCGGGTCGAGGTGCTGCTCGGACGCGGCGTTGCCCGCCCGGTCCTCGCGGAACTGCCCGTAGCGGTGCGAGCCCGGCACGAAGATGAGCGGGCCGTTGAACTCCGTGACGTCGTCGATGAAGAACCCGACGTTCACCAGCGCCGGGGACGGCAGGTTGTCCGCGATCTTCCAGGCGATGTAGTCCTGGTGCCACGCCCACTTGCCGCCGCCGAACGCCGGCTTGGCGTTGATCTTGAACTGGTAGACGTAGACGTCGTCGGTGAGCAGCTGCCGCACCGGGTCGAGCAGGCGCGGCGAGCGGACCAGGTCCGCGAACAGCGGCGAGCGCTGGTGCGAGGCGTAGATGGCGCGCAGCCGTCCGTCGTCCTCCAGGACGCGGTGCGGACCGGGATCGGCGGCGTCGCGGTGCAGCGCGGCGACCAGGTCGTCCACTTCGGACTGGCTGAAGAGCTGTTCGACGACCAGGTACCCGTGTTCGCGGTACTGGTCGATCTGTTGCTGGGTGAGCCGCACGGCTGATACCTCCAGTGGCCGAATCACGACCAGTAGACGAGCTCCCCGCGGCCGGTGACGCCGAGGAAGAAGGAGAGGCTGACTCGGCGGCCGTCACCGGAGTTCGGCCGCACGACGTGGTAGTTGCGGGGATCGAAGAGGATCACGTCACCGGTCTCGGGCCGCGCGGTCGCGAACGGCACGCCGTCGACCATGCTCTCGGCCCAGCCGTAGCCGTCGCGGTGCGCCTCGTCCGACGGCGTCCACCGGCGGCGGTAGACGACCGTGTCGCCCCCGCCCGCGGGCGTCGAGACGTACCAGTTGAACGCGAGCTGGCAGACCGGCCGCGGGTCGAGCGCGCCGGGCAGCTCCCGCTCGATCTCGTCGAAGTGCATCTTCATACCGGTCGTGGTCTCGCGGATCATCCCGGCGAACAGCGGCCGGCCGCCCGAGGAGGCGGGCACCACGGGCCCCTGCCACGCCCTGCGCAGCGTGCTCGTCGCGTGGTCGAGCGGGTCGGTGCCGCCGAGCAGCGCCGACCGGATGCCGGCCGCATCGCTTGCCTGCTGCCAGTAGTCCTCGTTGAGCTCGTGCGCGCCGTAGAAGTCGTACGCCGCCGGACCGAGCTTCGCGACCGGCGGGTACACGACGGCCTCGTCGTAGCCGCCCATCGGGTGGTCGTCCAGCGCCTGCATGATCTGCGCGCACTGCTCGGTGGTGCCGAAGCCCCGCACCCGCACCGCGCCGAGCACGCCCGACGCGAGCCGCAGGAGGTGGTCGGCGGTGATCTCGTCGACGACCTCGGTCTCGAACAGCGTGAAGATCGGCGACGCGTTGGCGCTCATGTCCAGCAGCGGTGGCGTCAGCACTTCGGCCATCAGGGTCCTCATCTCCTACATCGGAAGAAACCCGGCCAGCCAAGGCTAGGGAGGCCCGCGTCCGGCGGTCACCCTCATTCAGTTGTGGCGCAAACACTCCAGCGTCCTCTGAGGACCTGTTTAGCCCTCGGTGCAGGTGGTCCTCCGCGACGCGCGCCCCGTGCCACACTCCGCTGCATGGAACCCTCGAGCCTGCTCGACCTCTTCCAGCCGGAGTGGTCGAGCGACCCCTACGCGCTCTACCGGGTGCTGCGCGACCGCGGGCCCGTGCTGTGGGACGACTACATGCGCACCTGGGTGGTGCTGAGCCACGAGCACGTGGCGGCGCTGTCGAAGCACGAGCAGCTCTCCGGTGCGCGCATCGACGACTTCCACCGGCAGCTGCCCGCCGAGTCGCAGGGCCGCATGGCACCGCTCGCGACCGCGCTGGCGGACATGATGCTGTTCACCGAACCGCCGCGCCACACCAGGCTGCGCAAGCTGATCCGCCCCGGCCTCACCCCCAGGCTGATCCGCTCGATGCGCGAGGAGGTGCTGGCGGTCACCACCGGCCTGCTCGACCGCGCGGGCCCCACCCTGGACGTGATCGGCGACCTGTCGGAACCGTTGTCCCGCATGGTGATCGCACGCATCGCGGGGGTCGGCCCCGACGCGGAGCACCTGCTGGAGGACTGGCAGGGGCTGCTGCACGAGTTCTTCACCCAGTCCAGCGCGCAGCTGCCGCGCATCGAGGCGCTGCGCGACGCGTTCGACGAGAACTCGCGGCGCCGGCGCGCGGGCACGAGCGACGACCTGTTCAGCGAGATCATCGACGACCAGCTCCGGCGCGACTCGTTCACCGACGACGAGGTGTTCGCGAACTTCCTGCTGCTCATCGACGCGGGTCAGGCCACCACCACGCACATGATCGGCAACGCCGTGCTCGCGTTGCTGCGCAACCCCGGCCAGCTCTCGCTGGTGCGCGACGATCCCGCGCTGATGCGCAACGCCGTGGACGAGCTGATCCGCTACGACAGCTCGGTGCAGTTCACGACGAGGATGGCACTCGGCGACCTCTCCGTCGCCGGGCAGCGGATCAAGCGCGGCGACTCGGTGACGCTCGTGCTCGGCGCGGGCAACCGCGACCCGTTGCGCTACACCGATCCCGACCGGCTCGACGTGACGCGGAAGGCGAGCGACCACCTCAGCTTCGGGCACGGCATCCACTACTGCCTGGGCGCCTCGCTGGCGGTCGCCGAGATGGAGATCGCGCTGTCCGAACTCGTCTCCCGCTTCCCGCGGATGCGGCTGCTGAACGACGATCCCGAGTGGATGGACAGCATCAACTTCCGGTTCCTCAAGACCCTGCC
>NZ_JBHXCW010000145.1:0-19877 GCF_042725365.1 Lentzea sp. NPDC060358
TCGCTCTGCCCCGGTTCGGGACGGGACCACCCCACCCGAACCGCACCACCCACGCAACAGCAAGCCGCCCAACGAAACAGGCGTGCCATCAACCCACAGACGGCGCTGGCCGGTCTTTGATCAGCTGGCGGGGTCCGGGGCGGAGCCCCGAGCAGGAAACGGAACCCGAACGCCCAGTCAGTACAAGAACGCCCAGTCAGTACAAGGCAGAAGCGAGAGCCCGCCGAGCAGCGGCAACCCGGGGATCATCGGCGGGGAACAGCTCGAACAGCCCCACCAGGTGCTGCCGGACCCGATCCCGGTCCTCCCCGAACACCCGCCGGACAGCGGAGATCAACCGGGCGAAGGCCTCGTCCACCCTCTGCCCGGCGATCTCGGCATCGGCGGCGGCCAACTGGGCGTCGAGATCCTCGGGAGCGGCATCGGCCTTGGCGATGACGGCAGGGTCGACGGCCTCGGCCCGCTCGGCGAACCGGGCCTGCGCCAGACCTTCCCTGGCCAGCTCGTTGCCGGGCTCGGACGCGAGAACCTGCTCGTAGAAGCCCTGGGCGGCAGCGTAGTCCCCCGCCTCGAAGGCCTCCTCGGCAGCGACGATCCGGGGGTCCTCGACGACCTCTTCCTCGGCGACCCCGGTGGCCCGGGCCTCGCCGGCCCGAATCCCCGGCAGCCGCTCCCGCAGGGCGTCCAGCAGCCGGGCGATCCACGCCGACAACTCGGTGTCGGCGATCGCCCCCGCGAAGGCGTCGATCGGCTGACCGGCCGCGACGGCCACGGTGGTGGGCACGGACTGCACGCCGAACGCCTGCCCGATCCGGGGCGCCTGCTCCAGGTCGACGCGGGCGAGGATCCAGGCCCCGCCGGACCCGGTGGCGAACCGCGTCAGGGTGGCCGCCAGCGCCTGCGACTCGGGCGAGTAGGAGGCCCCGAGCAGCACGACGACCGGCACCTGCACCGACTGCTCGACGACGGTCTGGAAGGAGGCCTCCGTGACGTCCACGATCCACGGGACCGAGGACCCGTTGTCCACGGGGGCAGCAGCGGAGGCGGGCGCGGCGGCCGCCTGACGAGCCGCGTCGGCACGGGCCCTCAGGGCACCGAGGTCGACGGCGCCCGAGAGCGCGGCGGACAGTGCGGCGGTCTTGCGAGGATCAGGCCTTGTCACGTGTTCCATCCTGGCACGGCTAGTTCCCGGACCGGGTCCAGGGCCATCGGGTTGACGCGCATCGCCTCGTTGCCCGAAGCGATGCGTAGAGCGAGGGGTGTCATCAGTTCGACGAACCGCGACGTACCTGCGGTTCCCAGGGCCTCCCATGGTGCTGACGCGGCCGCATCGGTCGCGCTTTCCACCGCGGCGAGGTCTCCCGGCAGGCCGGCGACGGCCTCCCACTCCTGGAGGGTCCAACCACGCGCGGTCCGCATGTATGCCGGATCGAGCGAATGTTCGCGCGCGTAGAGGGCAAGCGCTTGGCACGGGCCGATGCCGTGGGCGACGAGAGCCGCCACGTGGCCGTCGCCGCGGGCTTCACGCAGGATCGTGCACGCGTGCCACAGCTCCAGGTGCGGTTCGGCGGGCCAGGGCAGCGCGCGGTTCGCGGCCGCCAGCGGACGCCCGCCCAGCGGTGCCGCCAGCGCGGCCTCCCGCCCCAACGCCGCCGCCTCGGCGATCTCCGGCGTGTCCACGTCGCCGAGCAACCGGCGCAGTGCCCCGTCGACCCCGGCGAGACGCGTGGCCAGGAACTCGGCGGGAGAGGCGACCGCCCACGCGTCGGGCAGGGCGCGGGCGACCATCCGCGGGGCGAAGGTGTAGAACACGGCGGAGACCAGCTCCGGTGACGCGGCTCCGAGCGGTGCCGCGCGCATGCCGAAGTAGCCCATCCAGCCGCCCCGGCAGCCCAGCGCGTCGGTCGCCGCGCGGGACTCGGGCGTGAAGTACGTGACGTCGTGATACGGCTCGAACCGCAACCACAGCTGTCTCGCTCGCACGCCCGACACGCTAACCCAGCCGGCGCCGCCGCACGGGCTCACTCACCGTGGCGGCGTAAGTGCGTTCGGCCATCCGAGGACGGCCGTCGGCGTGTTCACGGCGTGTCGGCGAGGTGCTCCTCGATCCGGTCGACCTTGGCCTTGAGCTGACCGGTGTGGCCGGGCCGGATGTCGGCCTTGAGCACGAGCGAGACCCGCGGTGCCGCGGCCTGCACCGCCTCGGTCGCCTTCTTCACGACGGCCATCACCTCGTCCCATTCGCCCTCGACCAACGTGAACATCGCGTTGGTCTCGTTGGGCAGGCCGGACTCCCGCACGACCCGCACCGCCTCGGCCACCGCCCGGGCCACGCTGCCCGACGAGTCCGAACCGGACGGAGCGACGCTGAACGCGACGAGCACACGTGCCTCCTGGTGATCCATCAGTTGTACTGACTGGTAGCTTCCGACCCATGACACCGCTGCCGTTCGACCCGATCGCCCGCGCGGCCGAGCTGTGGGACGACCGGGTGGGTTCCTCCACCTCGATGGCCGCCGTCACGAGCGTCATGCGTGTCCAGCAAATCATCCAGTCCGCCGTGGACGCAGCACTCAAGCCGCACGGGCTCACGTTCGCCCGCTACGAGGCGTTGGTGCTGCTGTACTTCTCCCGCAAGGGCGCCCTGCCGATGCGGGTGATGGGCGAGCGCCTGCAGCTGCACCCCACGAGCGTGACCAACATCGTCGACCGGCTCGAGACCGACGGCCTGGTCCGCCGCACCCCGCACCCGACCGACCGCCGCACGACGCTGGTCGAGATCACCGACGCCGGCCTGCAGCGCCGGGAGAGCGCGACCGCGGCGGTCGTCGAGGTCAACCTCGGCCTGAAGGGCCTCACCGACCGGCAGACCGAGCAGCTCACCGACCTGCTCGCGAAGGTCCGCCGGGCCAGCGGGGACTTCGAGGACTGAAATCCGGTTGAGCGCACGGCGATGATGGTCCGGTGACGGAACGGACGATCATCGCCCTGGTCAGCGCGCCGAGCGGGTTCGCGGGCCGCACCGCCCCCATCCCGGTCGGGACACCGCACTGGAACCACGTCGAACCGGTCAACGAGGTCCTGCGCGAGCTGCTCGGCGTCGAGACGAGCGTCCTGCGCCTGGTCTCGGCCGTGGGCGGGGTGGTCACCGACGGCGGCGTCGTCACCTACCACGTCGAGGCGCACGGCGAACCGGACCGCACCCACCTCGCCCCCGCGGACGAACCCGAGCCCGACGCCGAGCACCGGCTGCCGTACGCACGGCTCGGCGGGCCAGCGGAGCTGGTCGCCTGGGCCGACACGGTCGTCACCCGCACCGGCCCGGCGGCCCAGGTGCGGACGTGGAACCTCTCCAGCGTGCACCGGCTGCCCACCGCCGACGGGCCGGTGTGGCTGAAGGCCGTCCCGCCGTTCTTCGCCGACGAGGGCGCCGTGATCGAGATGGTCGCCGCGCACGATCCAGCGCTGGTGCCCGAGGTGCTGGCCAGAGCGCCGGGCAGGGTGCTGCTGAGCCACGCGGAGGGCGGCAACTGCCGGCACCTGACGGCCGAGGTGGTCGAACGGGTCGTGCCGCGCTGGGTCGCCGTGCAGAACGCGCTGGCGGGCGAACCCCGGCTGCCGTCGTCAGTGGTGCCGATGCCGTCGTTCGGGCTGCCGGACACGCTGGTGCACGGGGACTTCCACCCCGGCAACTGGCGCGACAGCGGTGTGGTCATCGACTGGTCCGACGCCGTCTGGGGGCATCCCGGTCTCGACGTGTGCCGGCTGATGTCGTTCGCCCCGGCGCTGAGCGACGTGATCAGCCGGGTGTGGAGCGAGGCCTGGCTCTCCCACCGCCCGGACAGCCGGCCGCTCGAAGCCCTCGACGCGGCGCGGCGCGCCTCGCACCTGCACACGGCCGTGCGCTACCAGGAGTTCCTGGACAACATCGAGTCCTCGGAGCGGATCTACCACCGCGACGACCCGGCGAACGAGCTGCGCGCGGCCCTGCGGCTGGTGACCGGATGACCGGCAGGAGCGTCATCGCCCTGGTCAGCGCGCCGAGCGGGTTCGCCGGCCGCACGGACCCGCTGCCGGTCCCGACCGCGGACTGGTACCACGTCGAACCGGTCAACGAGGTCCTCGAAGAGCTGCTCGGCGTGCCCACGCACGTGCTCCGGCTGGTCGGCGCGGAAGGCGGCAGGGCGCCCACGGGTGGCGTGGTGACCTACCACGTCGAGGCGCTCGGCGAACCGGACCGCACGACGCTGCACCCCGCCGAGGAGCCCGAGGCGGACGCGGAGTTCCGGCTGCCGTACGCCCGGCCGGGTGGTCCTTCAGAGCTCATCGCGTGGGCCGATTCGCAGGTCACGCGGACCGGCCCGGCGGTCCAGGTCCGCACGTGGAACCTCTCGACCGTGCTCCGGCTCCCCACCGCGACCGGCCCGGTGTGGCTGAAGTCGATCCCGCCGTTCTTCGCGGACGAAGGCGCGGTGATCGGGATGGTCGGCACGCACGACCCGTCACTGGTCCCGGACGTGATCGCATCGGCGCCGCAACGGGTCCTGCTCGCCGACGCACCGGGCGACAAGTGCTGGCCCGTCACGCCGGAGCACGTGGAGCTGATCGTGCCGCGCTGGGTGGCGGTGCAGAACGCGCTGGCCGGCGCGCCGCGCCTGCGCCCGACCGCCGTGCCGATGCCGTCGTTCGGGCTGCCGGACACGCTGACGCACGGCGACTTCCACCCCGGGAACTGGCGGCGCAGCGGAGAGGTCATCGACTGGTCCGACGCCGTCTGGGGGCATCCGGCGCTCGACGCGTGCCGGGTGCTGGAGTACGCCGATCCCGCGCTGCACGACCACATCCGGGCCGTGTGGAGCAGGGCGTGGCTCTCCCACCGCCCGGACAGCCGCCCGCTCGAAGCCCTCGACGTCGCCCGCCGCGCGGCACACCTGCACAACGCGGTGAAGTACCAGGTCTTCCTGGACAACATCGAGGAATCCGAGCGGATCTACCACCGGGGCGACCCGGAGGCGGAGCTCAGAGCTGTTCGGCGGTCTTCTCGGTGAGGCGGCCGGTCTTCGCGGCCCAGCGCTCGAAGATCACCGTGCCGAACGGCGGGATGCTCGACAGCAGGCCGATGACCAGCGTGCGCACGTCCCACTTGAGCGGGTCCCTCGCCATCAGCGTGACGAGGATGAAGGCCACGAAGACCGCGCCGTGGATCGGGCCGAAGATCTTCACGCCGATCTCGTTCTGCACGACGACGTACTTGAAGAACATCCCGAGCAGCAGCCCGGCCCAGGAGATCGCCTCGGCGAGGGCGAAGATGCGGAACCGTCCAACCGCGCTGGAGAACGTCATGGTTCTCCATGATGAACCGTGACCGTCGGCACACGACACGTGGGGTCTGTCCTATTCCTCCCATTTGAAGATTCGCGAGGCGACCAGCGCGACCACGAGCGTGAAACCGACGAGGATGGACGCGGGCAGCAGCAGCGCCTCGACTCCCTTGCCCCGCACCAGCACGTCGAGCATGCCGTCGTTCATGTGCCGCAACGGGAACGCCTTCGACACGGCCTGCAACCACGCGGGCGCCTGGTCGACCGGGAAGAACGTGCCGGACAGGAACGCCATCGGCAGCACCACGATGTTCGCCGCGGCCGACGCCGCCTCCTCCGTCTTGGCGAACGAGCCGACAAGCATGCCGAGTGCGAAGAACGCCACGGTTCCCAGCAGCAGCAACGGGATCGCGAGCCACCACTGGCCGGAGAGCTGCAACCCGAACAACGGCAGTGACGCGACGCCCACGAAGATCGCGCCCTGCACCAGCGCGACGCCGGCGCTCACCATGAGCCGCGACGACAGCACGGACGTCGCCGACACCGGTGCGAGCTGGATGCGGCGCAGCACCTGCTTGCGACGCCACGACACCAGCGTCAGGGCCGACCCGAACACCGCCGACACCGCGATGCCCCACGACAGGATGCCGGGCGTGAGGTACTGGATCGGCTTGAGCGAGGCGTCCTCGACCTTCTCCGCGCCGAACGTGAAGTGCGGCGGCTGGCCGGTCGCGGCGAGGTTCGCCTTGTCCACCACCCCGTTCACGATCCCGAGCACGGTCGCCGACTTGACCTGGTCGCTCTGCGCGTACCGCACGTCGACCTGCTGCCCGCGCACGACCAGGGCGGCGGGCAGGTCGCCGTCCTTCACCTTCTGCACGGCCGCGCTCTCGTCGGTGTAGGACTCGAACTCGAACGCGCCGCTGTCCTTCAGCGCCGCGACGATCGGGCCGTCGCCGACGAGGGCGATCTTGGTCTTGTCGGCGCCGACGTCGCGCAGGATCAGGCCGAAGATGACGAGGAACAGCAACGGGAACACGAAGGTGAAGAACAGGGTCGCCTTGTCGCGGACGAACCCCTTGAACATCGCGAGCGAGAGCGTCTGGAACGCGGTCATGCGCGGTACTCCCGTCCGGTGAGGTCGAGGAACACGTCCTCGAGGGTGGCGGTGCGGACCTGCAGGCCGTCGAGGGCGCCGCGGTCGGCGAGCTCGGACAGCACGGGAGCGGGCCGGCGCGTGGAGATGGTCAGCGAGACCTCGTTCTCCCGCACGTCCTCGACGCCGTCGATGGCGGCGGCGTCCTCGGCGGACAGCAGCCCCCGTTGCAGCGTCACGTGCGTCGGCGCGTCGAGGCCGCGTACCAGCACCGGCGGCGGGTCGAGCGCGAGGATCCTGCCGTGGTCCATGATGGCCACGCGGTCGCAGAGGATCTCGGCCTCGTCGAGGTAGTGCGTGGTGTAGACGATGGTCTTGCCGCGCTCCTTGATGGCGCGCAGCACGTCCCAGAGGTTGCGGCGCGCCTGCGGGTCGAGCGCGGCGGTCGGTTCGTCCAGGAACACGATGTCCGGGTCGTGCACCAGCGCGCACGCGATGGACAGGCGTTGCCGCTGGCCGCCGGAGAGCTTGTTCTCCCGCTCGTCGGCCTTGTCCGCGAGGCCGACCAGCTCCAGCATGTCCGCGGCCGTGCCGGGGCTCACGCCGTAGAGCGACCCGAACGTCTGCAGCTGCTCCTTCGCGGTCAGCTTCTCGAAGAACGCCGACGCCTGCAGCTGGACCCCGATGCGCGGCAACAGCTTCACGTTGCGCGGCCACGGGCTCTCGCCGAGCAGCCGCACCTCACCGCTGTCGGGTTTGCGCAGCCCCTCGACGATCTCCAGCGTGGTCGTCTTGCCCGCGCCGTTCGGCCCCAGGATGCCGAAGAACTCCCCCTGCGCCACGGTGAACGAGACGCCGTCCACCGCTTTCAGCTCGCCGTAGCTCTTGCGGACGTCCCGCACCACGACCGCCGATCGTTCCTCCGTCATGGACGAGACGGTAGGTCAGCGCCCGCGGGTCCGTGGGGCGGAAAGACGAAAGTCGAAGCCGGATCAAGACGAAGGGGTCACGTGCCCGCCGCCATCAGCGGATCGGCGGTGTGCACGTCGTTCAGCAGGCGCAGCGCCGTGGCGAACTGCTCGAACCTCGCCCGCGGCACGGCCGCGCGCACCTCGTTGATCATCTGCCACAGGTAGCGGTGCTCGAAGGTCTCGGCGGCCCGCGGCGAGGGGACCTCGGTGCGAACGTCCTCCGCGAACGTGAGCGCCACCGTCGCGGCGCGCAGGCACGCGGTCGCGAGCGTGACGCAGTCCTCGACGAGCGTGCGGTCGTCCTCGGCGCGCACGACGCCGTTGACCGCGAACCGGACGGCCTGCATCAGCGCGAGGTAGAGGCGCTGGCCCGCCACGGTGCGGTCGGGTGCCGGGCAGCCGGTCGCCGGGCCGGGCGTGAGCACCGTCATGCCGACCTGCGGGCGGCGCAGCACGTGGTCGAAGAGCGCGGTCGGCGCCCAGAGCAGGGTGCGCCAGGAGTCCTCGCAGATCGAGGTGCCGGACCTGGCCGCGTTCTCCTGCACGTCGAGGTAGGCGATCAGGACGCTCGAGAGGAACACGCCACCGCAGTCGCCACCGACGCGCACGACGCCGAAGCGTTCGTCGTCACCGGCGTCGAGGACCCCGTAGCCGGGCTTCCACTCGATCACGTCGCTGCTGGCGAGCACCACGCGGGCGAGCCGCTGGTGCACCGGCGACGCCGAGAGCACGGTGTCGTCGAGTCCCATCTGGACCAGCACCGACGCGGCGTGCTGCAACGCCTCGCGCCGCTGCGGCACGAGGTCGGGGTGCAGCAGCCGGAAAGGTTCCACGACGCCCCCACCCCTTCCACCGGTTGCACCCACGATGAACGGCGGGGCGCGGGAAGTCATCCGGAACGGCGCGGCGTTACGTCTCAGTTGGCGCGCGGGTCAGTTCGACAGCGCCCACGCGACGAGCTCGGCGCGCGAGGAGAGGTCGAGCGCCGTCCGCACGTTGTGCACATGGGACTCGACCGTGCGGTGCGAGATGCCCAGCGCGGCCGCGACCTGCGCGTTCGTCATGCCCCGCGCGACCAGCTCGACCACCACGCGCTGCCGGTCGCTGAGCACGGCCTCCTGCACGATCTCCTTGTCCAGCGCGGTTTCCAGGGTGTGCGTCACGTCCATCGCCCTGCCCGCGTTGAGCGCCCTGGTGAACGCCGCGCGGGACAGCGACTCCCGCGCGAGGTCCAGCGCGGCGGTCATCTTGCGCTGCCACCACGCCTCCGACGGCACGACCCAGTTCATCCGCATCTGCCGGCAGGCCGCGAGCAACCGCACGCCGACCTCGTGCCGGCCGGACAGCACGGCGACCAGGCCGCGCCCCTCGACCGACTCGATCATCACCCGCGGGATGTCCGCGGCCAGCCGCGCGCTCTCGGCGAACCGGGACCCCGCGGTCGCCAGGTCGCCGCGTTCCAGAGCGATGCAGCCCGACGTGTGCACGGCGATGGCCGCGACGTCCGGCCGCGCGTGCTGCTTGAGCACCGGCAGCGCGTCCTCGATCATGACGCCGGCCGCGTCGACGTCGCCCTGTTCGAGCAGCCACCAGCTGAGGTTCTGGCTGGACACGGCGACGCTCACGTCGTTGCCGTTGCGCTGCCCGTGCCGGATCGACTGGCGCAGCGCCCACGCCGTGTTCGGCACGTCGCCCGCGCTGTCGTGCGCGCTCGCGAGGGTGCGGTAGAGCCGGCACATGATCGACTGCTGGCCGCTGTCCTGCGCCGCCGAGACGGCCTCCACCGCGTACTTGACCGCCTCGTCGTGCCGTTCCTCGTGCACGGCCAGCAGAGACGCGTACTCGAGCGCGAGGACGCGGTAGCGGGCGTCGGCCGCCGTCTGGTGCAGCACCTGCATCAGCACGGCGCCCGCCTCCGCGAAGTAGCCGCGGTCGAAGCACACCCGCAGCAGCATCGTGGCGAGCATCAGCCGTCGTTCGTCCTGCGGCGCGACCAGGCGGTCGAACGCGTACGCCGCATTGTCGTACTCCTCGTGCTGCGCGTTCACCTGCTCCGGCGTGAGGATCGACGACGAGACACCGGGTTCGCCCTTCTCGCACAGCCAGCCGACGATCCGCTCGGCCGTCACGTCGCGCTCGCCGTGCTCGCCGAGCCGTTCCTCCGCGAAGAGCCGCACCGACTCGAGCATCCGGAACCGGCCGCCGTTCTCCCGCACCACCAGCGACTTGGCCTGCAACCCCATCAGCAGGTCGACCACCGGGCCGCCGTGCACGACCCTCGCGATCTCGAGCCCGAACCCGCCCGGCAGCAGGGCGAGCCTGCGGAAGAACTGCTTCTCGGCCGTGGTCAGCAGGTCGTGGCTCCACGACACGGCGGCGCGCAGGCTGCGGTGCCGCGCCTGCTCGCCGGCGTCGCTCAGCAGGTCCAGCCGGTGTTCGAGGCGGTGCACGAGCTCGTCGGGCGGCACGGACGCGGAGAGCTTCGCGGCCAGTTCCACCGCGAGCGGCACCCCGTCGAGCCGGGCGCAGATCGCGGCGACGGTCTCGGGGTCGCCGCCGGTCCCGGCCCGGGCGAGGAAGAGCCGGACGGCGTCCTCGTGCATGCCGTGCAGGGGGTAGACGACCTCGCCGGCGGCCCGCAGCGCCTCCCGGCTGGTCGCGAGGACCCGCACGTGCGGGCACCGCGCGAGGAGCGCGTCGACGACGGCGCAGCACTCCTCGACCACGTGCTCGCAGTTGTCGACGAGCAGCAGGACCCGGCGGTGCGCCAGTTCCTGGAGCAGGGTGGTCCGCAGCGAGACACCCGCGTGCTGGTACGCCCCAACGGCTTCCGCGAAGGCCTGCACCACCTGGTCGGCCCGGCTCAGCTTGCCGAGCTCGACCGTGCGCACCTCGGTGCGGCGGGCCCGCTTGGCCACCTCGACCGCGAGCCGCGTCTTGCCCACCCCGGCGGCGCCGACGACCGTGAGCACCCTGTGCTTGCGCAGCAACGAGGTCAGCTCGCCGAGCTCGCCCTCCCGGCCGACGAACGCGTCGTCGTACCCCGGCACCTCGGCGACCACAGTGGACGCCCCGGCGGAACGCCGGCGGTAGGCGCGCTGACGGCACGCGTTCGAGCAGTACCGCGCCCGCGACGGCATGGGCGCGAATTCCGTGCCGCAGCTCGCGCAGGTACCCATCGCCCGAGCCTACGGCCGTTCCCGCGTCTCAGTTCGAAAGTGTGTGGAGGTCGACCTCGAGAGTGGTGCCGGTCACCAGGTCGGCGAGCGCGATCCGGCCGTCCGGGCCCCCGCTCGTGCCGCCGCGGATCCGCCGGACGACCTGGGCCTTCGCCGAGTCGGCCGCCGGGGCCACGATGACGACGTCCTCGCCGTTCTCCAGGTGGACGACGGCTTTCCGGTACTTCGGCGCATGCGGGACGAACTCGCCCGTTCCCGGCACGGCCGGGTACATCCCGAGCGCGCTGAACACGTACCAGGCCGACATCGTGCCGAGGTCGTCGTTGCCCGTGACCCCGGCGGGCCCGTTGACGAAGAGCGTCTGCGCGGCCCGCACGACCACCGACGTCTTCTCCGGCCTGCCGATGAGGGCGTACATCCACGGCGCGTGCAGGTCCGGCTCGTTGTTCGGGTTGTACCGGAACTGGTTGTAGTACTCGTACGGCCCGACCACCCACTTCTCGCGGACCGTCCGCGCCGGGTCGCGCAGGAGGTCCTCGTAGGCGAAGAAGTCGTCGAGCCGCGCCTCCGCGGCGGCCGTGCCGCCCATCGCCGTGACGAGCCACTCGACGTCGTGCTGCGCGAGCCACTGGTACTGCCAGGCCGTGCCCTCGTGGAAGCCGTCCGGCCCCTGCGGGCTGTACGGGTTCAGCCAGTCGCCGTTGCCCAGCTTCGGCCGCGGGAAGCCGGTGAAGCCGCGGTCGGTGACGCTGCGATCCCACAGGGTGCGGTGGTTGCGGCTCCTCGTCCCGAGCCGTGCGGCGTCCTGCTCGTGGCCGAGTGCCGCCGCCATGATCGCCAGCGTGGCGTCGGCCAGCGCGTACTCCAGGGTCGCGGACGCGCCGTGGTGCGGGTCGGTGTCCTGTCCCTTCTTCGGGAAGCGCTTGTCGTACTGGACGAAGCCGCGGGAGAGGTAGCTCGGGTTGCCGGACCGGCCCTGGAAGCGCGAACCGGCCGGCGGAACGCCGTCCGCGTTCTGCACGAGCGCGGCGTAGGCCTGCTCCTCGAGGCCGTCGAGGTGCCCGAACCGCCAGAGGTCCACCAGGAACGGCGTCACCGGGTCACCGGTCATGCAGTTGGTCTCCTGGTTCGCGAACGCCCACCGCGGCAGCCACCCGCCCTGCTCGTGGATGGCGAGGACGCTCTTCGCGATGTCCTTGGAGCGCTGGGTGCGCAGCAGTGCCAGGAGCTGGTTGTGGGCGCGGTAGGTGTCCCACAGCGAGAAGTACTCGTAGTAGGTCCAGCCGTCGGCCCGGTGGACCCGGCCGTCGAACCCGCGGTACCGGCCGTCGGCGTCGCTGCCGGTGAGCGGCTGCAGCAGCACGTGGTAGAGCGCGGTGTAGAAGACCGTCCGCTCGTCCTGGTCGTCCGTCTCGATCTCGACACAGCCCAGCTCGTCGCGCCAGGCCTGCTGCGTCTCGGCCCGGACGTCGTCGAAGGTCTTGCCCCCGGTCTCCACCGCCAGGTTGTTCGCGGCGCCGTCCTGGTCCACTTGGGACAGTTCGGTGCGCGCCGTCACCGGGCCCGGGGTGAAGGTGACCCAGGCTCCCCGCAGGCCCTGTGCCCCGCTGCTCTGCCGATTGTCCGGCCTGGCGCCGGCCGGGTCCCAGGTGCCGAAGGTGTCGAAGGGGCGGTCGAACTCCGTCGTGAAGTGCGTCAGGTAGGGGCCGCCACCGCAGAACGCCTGCGTCTGCACCGTCCCGGTGATCGTGCGGTCGCCCACGATCCGGACGGAGCCGGCGCTGACCGGTTCCTTGTCGTTGGCCTGGCCCACGTTGACCAGGAGCGTGCCGCGCACCCCGCCGGGCCAGGTGTAGCGCTCGACGCCGACCCTGGTGGTGGCGGTGCACTCCACCGTGATGTCGCCGGCCAGCTCGACCCTGTAGTAGCCCGGTTCGCCCACCTCGCCCGCGTGGTCGTAGGTGGCGGCGTAGTTCCTGTGGTCGAAGGACGCCGGGAGCGTCGTGACGGGGAGGATCGGGACGAGGCCGCCCTGCTCCCAGCAACCCGCGCCGGACAGGAAGAAGTGGCCGAAACCGCGGATCTGCCGGTCGTCGTAGCGGTAGCCGGCGTAGTGGGCGGTGATCGGGCTGGAGTGGGTCTTGCCGAAGGGGGTGGAGGCTCCCGGGAAGGTGTTGCCCTCGTCCTTCGTGCCGATGAAGGTGTTGACCGACTCGATGGGGTCCAGTGCTTCCACCTGGTTCAGGGTAGGGCGGTCGGGCGGGGGTCGCGAGTGCCGGCGCGGGTGCCGTTGTGGTGGCAGGTTCCGGGGTGGGTTGCCTGCGGGTTCCGGCGTGGTCGCCGTGCTCGGGGCCGTGCGTGTTCCAGCGTGCTCCTGCACCTCTGCCGAAATGCGTGTGTTCATCGCCGCTGGCGCGTCGATGGCGATCGGGGCTTGACTTCGGGGCCCTTGCGAGGTGCTGGGTCGGCCGGAAAAGGCCGGACGCTTCGCGACCGGCCGAGCCACGAGTGGTGGCACCTCGTACCCGAAGTCAAGCCCCGATCGCAAAACCTGGGGCTCTACCGCTGCGGCGATGGAGCAAGGGAAGACGGCTCGCCTTCGGCATCGCTTGGAGCGGGGCCGTGGTCGCCTTGCTCCGGCACGTTCCCGCTCGTGGGGCCCGGGCCGGGGTGCCGCCGTCGCTGACAGCAACCCGGCCCGGGGGTCTTCGGCCGGGCCGCGCTACCGGCGGGCGCCCAGGAAGAGGTTGCCCTCGGTCGAGAGGTAGTGGCTCGTGTAGTCGAAGCGGCGTGCGTCGCCGAAGATCAGCCAGTAGTACTTCAGCTGTTCCGACCACCAGTAGCCCGGGCAGAAGTCGCCCTTCGCGCCCGTGGTCACGTCCGTCAGGATCGTGTAGCCGTAGGTGGTGCGGGAGGTGCGCTTCATCTCCTGGTAGTGGCGGTGGGCCCGTTCGCGGTACAGCTCGTCGCGGGTGGCCAGCCACAGGAAGAAGGCGCCGTCCGCGTACTCCGGGCGGAGCTGGTTGCCGGCCGAGGTCGGGCGCAGCGAGGTGTAGTCGATGCCCTCCGGCAGGACGCCGTAGCGGTCCTGCACGGCCGTCCACGAGTCGTGGTAGGCGCGGCCCCTGGCGATGTCACCGCTTTCGGCGAACAGGCCGCCGAAGAACGACGCCAGTTCGCTTTGGGTCCGGGAGTCGCGGCGGGCCGTGAAGGCGTCCACCGGGGAGAACCACAGGCGGCCGTTCACCACGTCCGTCTGGTGGCGCAGGACCGCCTTCAGCAGGACGTCCCACCACGCCTTGAGGTCGCGGTCGCCGAAGAGGTGCCAGCCGTCCCAGAGGTACTCGTAGAACGAGTCCGCGGGTGGGCCGATGGTGGTGTAGCGGTTGCGCCAGGCTCCCGTTTCGGCGTGCACGTCCCACGGCAGGAGGTTGTAGGAGGTGCGCTTGTCGTAGGCGTACTTCATCGCCTTCTTGGCCGCGTCGTAGTACTTGCGGTCGCCGGTCCACTTCGAGAGCGAGCCGAACTCGGTGATGTAGGTGCCGGTCTCCGCCAGGTTCGTCTCGGGGGACGAGACGGCGCCCGTGCGGAGGTTCACGTAGCGGTACGGGATGCCGGTGGGCGACTTCGTGAAGGCCACGAGCAGGCGGTCGCCCAGGTCCCGGGCCAGCGCGAGGAGGGCCGCGTCGCCGCTCACGTGGTAGGCGGAGAGCAGGCCGCCGAGCAGGCGGATGTTGGTCTCGAAGACCTGGAAAGGCGCGTCCACGTCGAAGTCCAGGCTGGCCTTCACCCAGGCGACGCCCTGGGCGAACTCGGCGTCGAGTTCCATGAGCCACAACGTGTCCAGCGCCTCGACGACCGTCAGGCCCATCGGGTGGCCGGGGACGAAGAACTCCTCCGAGGTGCCCGAGACCGGCTTGATCTGGTCGTGGCCGAACGCGCGGTCCACATAGGACTTCCACGCCCAGCGGGTCTCGGCGCGGACGTCCTCCGCCACCGCGCGCCAGCCGCCGGGTGGCGGGGCGAGAGCGGTCGCGGAGCGGGACGGGGCCTCCGCGCCGGTGACGCCGGCGGGAGGTGCGGATGACGGTTGAGCTGCAGCAACACCCGGCACGCCGGCCAACCCGGCGGCACCGAGGAGGCCGAGAACGCTGCGACGCGGCAGGTCACGCATGAGCTTCGCTCCCCTCGTGCACTGACAACGCTGTCCGTCACCGAATCATCGCGGAGCGCGCACGGGCGAGGTCAAGACCAGTGCCGCCACTTGTCCGGTTCCGGACACCGGGATGGGAAAAGCGTGCGGCCTCGACCGGCCCCGCAGCGGTTGACAAGGGCGTAAAGCCGGGGTGAGATACGGCCACTATGACAACGTTGTCCCCCAGCGGCCCCATCGCCGGTCAGCGCAAGGTCCGCCGCGCGACGATGAACGACGTCGCGCGGCTGGCGGGCGTGAGCATCAAGACCGTCTCGCGCGTGGTCAACGACGAGCCGGGTGTGCACCCGTCCACCGCCGAGCGCGTGCTGGCGGCCATCGACCAGCTCGGGTTCCGGAGGAACCTGAGTGCCCGCAACCTGCGCCGGGGGTCGTCCACCGGCACGATCGGGCTGGTGCTGGAGGACGTCGGCAACCCGTTCTACTCCGGCGTGACCCGTGCTGTCGAGGAAATCGCCCGTCTGCGCGGCAGACAGGTGATCTCGGGGTCCTCCGACGAGGACCCCGGCCGTGAGCGCGAGCTGGCGCTCGAGTTCTGCAGCCGCCGGGTCGACGGGCTGCTGATCGTGCCCGCCGGTCTGCAGCACAGCTACCTCGTGCCCGAGATGCGCGCCGGGACGCCCGTGGTGTTCCTCGACCGGCCCGCGGGCGACGTCGTGGCCGACACCGTGCTGGTGGACAACATCGGCGGCACCGTCGAGGCCGTCACGCACCTCGCCTCGCACGGGCACCGCCGCATCGCGTTCCTCGGGGACGCGCCGGACATCTTCACCGCCAACGAGCGCCTGCGCGGCTACCGCGAGGGCTGCGTGCGCGCGGGCATCGGCTACCACGAGGAGCTCGTGGTCATGGGGCCGCACGACGAGAGCAGCGTCGGCGCCACGCTGCACCGGTTGCGGACCATGCGCGAGCCCGCCACCGCGATCGTGGCCGGCAACAACCGCATCACCGTCTACATCCTGCGTTCGCTCGCCGGGACCACCGAACGCCCCGCCCTGGTGGGCTTCGACGACTTCGAGCTCGCCGACCTGCTGTCGCCGCCGGTGACCGTGATCGCGCACGACGCGAGCGCGCTCGGCAAGGCCGCCACCGATTTGTTGTTCGCCCGACTGGACGGCGACAACTCACCACCGCGCCGCGTCGTGCTGCCGGTGCGCTTGGTGCCACGAGGATCCGGGGAGGTCCACGCGTGAGTTCTGGTGTGCTCCACCAGCCTGTCAACCTGCCTGCCAACCAGCCGAAGCAGTTCTACCGCGGCGGTGAGGCGATCGCCGCGCTGCGCGGCGGGACGAGCGGCGACTTCGGTCCCGAGGACTGGGTGGCGTCGACGACGACGCTCTACGGTCGCAGTGACGCCGGGTTGACGACGTTGCCGAACGGGGTCCTGCTGCGCGACGCCGTCGAGGCGGACCCGGCGGGATGGCTCGGCCACGACCACGTCGAGAAGTTCGGCGCGGACACCGCCCTGCTCGTCAAGCTGCTCGACGCGGGCCAGCGTCTGCCGGTGCACTGCCACCCGTCGAACGCGTTCGCGTCCTCGCACCTGAACTGCCGCCACGGCAAGACGGAGGCGTGGATCGTCGTCGGCACGACCGGCTCGGACCCGACCGTCTACATCGGATTCCGCGACGACGTGCCCGCGGCGACCGTCGCGCAGTGGGTCGCCACGCAGGACACGAAGTCGATGCTCGACGCGCTGAACCCGGTCTGCGTCCGGCCCGGCGACACGGTGTTCGTGCCCGCCGGCGTGCCGCACGCGATCGGCGAGGGCGTCTTCATCGTCGAGCTGCAGCAGCCCACGGACTTCTCGGTGACGCTGGAGTGGCAGGGTTTCCTCGCCAACGGCGACATCGGCCACCTGGGCCTCGGCTACGACGTCGCGCTGGACTGCGTCGACCGCGACGGCTGGAGCGGGCGGCTCGACCAGCTCGTGCGCCAGACGTCCGAGAAGTGGGCGCCGTCGGTCGACCTGCTCGGCGCCGACGCCAACCCGTTCTTCCAGGCCGACCGCCTGCACGTGGAGGGCTCCTTCGCACTGGAGCCGTCCTTCGCCGTGGTGGTGGTGCTGGAGGGCTCCGGCCAGCTCGGTGGGCTGGAGGTGCGCAAGGGCAGCACCGTCGTCGTGCCGCACGCGGCCGGCGAGCTGGGGCTGACCGGTGACCTAGTGGCGATCCGCTGCCGTCCGCCTGTTCTGTCCACTGTGGAGGACATATCGCGATGACCCGGCCGCTGCTGGAAGCGCGTGATCTCACGAAGAGCTACGGCACCGTGGAGGCTCTCCGCGGTGCCTCGTTCACCGCCTACCCCGGCGAGGTCGTGTCGCTGATCGGCGACAACGGCGCGGGCAAGTCGACCCTGGTCAAGTGCCTGTCCGGGGTCGAGCAGCCCACCGGCGGCACGCTGCTGCTCGACGGCGAGCCGCTGCACCTCGACTCCCCCAACGACGCCCGCGACCGCGGCATCGAGACGGTGTTCCAGGACCTCGCGGTCGCGCCGGACCTCGACCCGGCGGCGAACATGTTCCTGGGCAGGGAGATCCTCAAGCCCGGGCTCCTGGGCCTGCTCGGCGTCCTCGACAAGAAGGCGATGCGCCGCCAGGCCGCCGAGCACTTCACGAAGTTCGGCGCCACGCTGCAGAGCATCGACGTGCCGATCGCGGCGCTGTCGGGCGGTCAGCGCCAGTCCGTCGCCGTCGCCCGGTCGGTCGCCTGGGCGTCGAAGCTCGTGTTCATGGACGAACCGACCGCCGCACTCGGCGTGGTGCAGCGCGAACGCGTGCTCGAGGTGATCAAGCGCGTGCGCGACGAGGGTGTCGCGGTGGTGCTGATCTCGCACAACATGCCCGAGGTGCTGTCGGTCTCCGACCGCGTCGAGGTGCTGCGCCTCGGCCGGCGCGTGGCCCGGTTCCGCGCCGCGGACACCAGCGTGGAAGAGCTCGTCGGGGCGATGACCGGCGCGCTGACCCAGGAGGACGCCGCATGACGACCGAGAAGAAGACAACGTTGTCATCTTCATCGGACGAGCAGCGGACACCGTTGCTCAAGCGGGTGACCGGTGCCAACACGCTGTGGATCGGCCTGGTGCTGCTGGTGCTGGTCGCCGTGTTCGGCGCGATCCGCCCGGACGCGATCTTCCAGGTGACCACGCTGCAGTTCCTGCTCGCGGAGACCGCCGTGCTGCTGGTGCTGTCGGTCGGCATGACGTTCGTGATCATCACCTCCGGCATCGACCTGTCCGTGGGCTCGGTGCTGGTGTTCGCGTCCGTCAGCTCCGCGCTCGCGATGAACGCGGTGTCCGGCGGCGACGCGACGAACGCGGGCTGGGGCGTGATCGCGTTCGGCCTGCTGGTCGCGGTCGTCAGCGGTGCCGTCTGGGGGCTGCTCAACGGGTTGCTGATCTCGCGGGCGAAGATCCCGCCGCTGATCGTGACGCTGGGCTCGTTCGGCGCGGCGCAGGGCGCGGCCCTGTTGCTGAACAACGGTTCCAACGTCTCGGGCATCCCGGACAAGCTGAACCGCACCTTCGGCTCCGGCACGTACTTCGGCATCCCGAACATCGTGATCGTGGCCGCGGTCGTCACCGCGCTGGGCGCACTCCTGTTGTCCACCACGCGCTTCGGCCGCTACACCTACGCGGTCGGCTCGAACGAGGAGGCGGCCCGCCGGGTCGGCATCTCGGTGCGCGGCCACCTCACGAAGGTGTACCTGCTCGCCGGCACGCTGGCGGGCCTCGCGGGGTTCATGGGCAACGCGTTCTTCCGCGTCGCGGTCGTCACCGGCCACGAGACGGACAACCTGAACGCGATCGCCGCCGTGGTCCTGGGCGGCACGAGCATCTTCGGCGGCACGGGTTCGGCGCTGGGCACGGTGTTCGGCGTGTTCATCCCCGCGGTGCTGGAGAAGGGCCTCGTGATCATCGGGGTCAAGGAGTTCTGGCAGCCGATCGCCGTGGCGATCGTGCTGGTGGCCGCCGTGTGGCTGGACCAGACGCGGCGCCGGGCGCGCAACCAACGCTAAGGGAAAGGGTGCTGGACCAATGAAGATCCGCTCCGCAGTGGCCGTCTCGGCCGCGTTCCTCCTCGCCGCGTGTGGCGGCGGTGGCCAGATCGGCGACTCGAACTCGGGCAACACCGCCGCGAACAAGAAGCTGGTGCTCATCCCCGGCATCACCGCGGAACCGTTCTACATCTCGATGCAGTGCGGCTTCACCGAAGCGGCGAAGGCCGCGGGCTACGAGGTGGACACCCAGGCCCCCGCGAAGTTCGACGCGGCCCAGCAAACCCCCATCGTCACGGGCATCCTGGCCTCGAAGCCGGCGGCGGTCCTGATCGCCCCGACCGACGACAAGGCCATGGCGGGCCCGATGAAGCAGCTCAAGGACGCGGGCATCAAGGTCGTCGAGGTGGACACGAAGCTCCAGGACACCTCGATCGCCCTGTCGTCCATCTCCTCGAACAACGAGCAGGGCGGCAAACTGGCAGCCGAGACCCTGAACAAACTGGCGGCGGGCAAGTCGGGCTCGGTCCTGGTCCTGAACACGAAGGCGGGCACCTCCACCACCGACGCCCGAGCGAAGGGCTTCGAGGAAGCCATCAAGGCCTTCCCGAACCTCAAGTACATCGGCCAGCAGTACACGGACAACGAACCGGCGACCGCAGCCTCGAAGGTGACGGCGACCCTGGCCGCGAACCCGGACCTGATCGGCGTCTTCGCCACGAACCTGAACACGGGTGAAGGCGCGGCAACGGGCCTGCGCAACGCGGGCAAGACCGGCACGGTGAACCTGGTCGGCTTCGACGCCTCCCCGAAGCAGGTGGAGGACCTGAAGGCGGGCACCGTACAGGCGCTGATCGCCCAGGACCCCGCCACGATCGGCAAACAGGGCGTGGAACAGGCGATCGCGGCGATCGAGGGCAAGGAGAACAAGCGCAACATCGAGACGGACCTGGTGGCGATCACGAAGGACGACGCCCAGGCCAACGAGAAGTACTTCTACAAGCAGTCCTGCTAACGCGAAGCCGAAGGCGAGCAGCGAAGCCGAAGGCGAGCAGCGAAGCCGAAAGCGAGCTTGCTTTTGCTTTTGAGCGCAGCTCTCAGC
>NZ_JBHXCW010000146.1:0-19837 GCF_042725365.1 Lentzea sp. NPDC060358
GACCTGGGCCTTCGTTTCTCCCCACCTCGGGGTCAGTGGACTCGCGCGTCGGCCTTCGACGCGGCCACCCGGAACTCCACGGTGGCGCGGAGGTCCGGCGCCTCCAGCGCCTCCCGCAGGCGTGGCAGACCCTCGTCGTCGATGCGGCGGCGGATCCCCCGCAGATCGGCGTCGCCGTGGGCGCGGACGACGAGGGCCAGGTTCGGCGCGGTGCGCGGTCCGGTCAGCTCCGCCTCGACCTTGCGGACACCGGGGTAGCCGGTGACCTCCTGCGTGAACGGCACGGCGGCCGTCGAGGAGCTCAGGCGGGTCGCGCCGGCCTCGTCCGCCCAGCGCCAGGTCGTCGTCCTGCGCCTCGGCACCTGGGCGAAGAGCCACCGCAGGCACAGCAGCGCGAGCACGGTCGCAACGGCCGCGACGACCCACAGCACCCACGACGGCGGCATCTCCGTTCCGGGCACCAGCGGGGCGCTGCGGTCGACCTGCGGCACGTACCCGAGGCCGATGGCGACCGCCGCGCCGCCCGCGATCAGCAGCACCAGGCCCAGCAGGCCGAGCAGGAAGCGGTTCACGGTGTGCTCCTCAGCTCCTTGACCCTCACCACGACCTGCGGCGGCCGGGCGAGTGCGAACTCACCGACTCGGTTCTCGACGGCGGTGCGGACGGCGTCGCCGAGCCCGTCCGCGACCGACCGGCGCGTGCGCACCACGGCGCGAACCCTCTTGCGGCGCACCTTCACCGCCGCCGACTCGACGCCGTCGACGCAGGCGGCGAGCTTCAGCGCGTTGCGCAGTCCGCGCAGCGACACGGCCGTGCGCTCGTCGAGCGCGGCGGTCCTGGCGCGGCCGGGCACGACCGCGGCCAGGAACAGCAGCAGCCCGAGCGCCGCGACGACCCCGCCCGCCACGACCACCTCGCGCGCCGACCACGTCGTGCCGTGCAGCCGGTCCACCACCGCCTGGTAGGACAGCAGCGGTGTCTCGCCGAGGGCGAGCTGGACCGCCGACACCGCGACCACGGCCAGGACGGCCAGCAGGACCAGCGCGACCGCGGTGGCGGTCAGCGCCCGGCGAGATCGGCGCGTCACAACACCCTCCTCGACGGCTCCGACTCCACGCGCAGCGCGCCGACCGACACGTCCACCACGGACACGCGCAGCCCCGTGAGCGCCCCGACGCGCTCGACGAGGTGCTCGCGCACCCGTGCCGCGGTGGTCGCCACCGGCGCCGGGTACCGGAGGTCGAGCTTCGCGTCCAGCGAAGCGACACCCCCGGTCACCCGCGCGGTGACCTCGGCGCCGAGAACGTCCGGCACCTCCTGCGCGGCGTGGCCGGCGATGCGGCTCACCGCGCGGTCCGCGACCGTGGTCAGACCTGGTTGCACGACGGCAAGAGTCGCGGTCATGGTCAGTCCCGGTCCCTGCCGAGCAGCTGCGCGAGGTCGAGCTTGCCCTCGGCCACCCGGCCGGCCACGAGGCCGATCGCACCGAAGACGAGCACGAGCAGGAACGCGCTGAAGCCCCCGAAAGCCGCGGCCAGACCGAGCGCGAGCCCGGTCACGAGGCCCAGTGCGGTGGTGCTCATGGCGTTCTCCCTCACTGCACGCGGGTGGTCTCGGGCTCGTCGCCCTCGGAGTCGCTCGGGATGTGCACGTCGTTGACGTTGATGTTGACCTCGACGACCTCGAGGCCGGTGATCTGCTCGATCGCGGTGATCACGTTGCCGCGCACCGACTTCGCGAGGTCGGCGATCGGCACGCCGTACTCGACGACGAGCTCCAGGTCGACGGCGGCCTGCTTCTCGCCGACCTCCACCGACACGCCCTGGCCCGCGCTCGCGGTGGCACCGGGGATGCGGTCGCGCAGCGCGCTCAGCGCGCGGGTCGCTCCGCCACCCAGCGCGTGCACGCCGCGGATCTCCCGCGCGGCGAGGCCCGCGACCTTCTGCACGACGACGTCCGCGATGGTGGTGGATCCCTTGTCGGTCACCAGCTTCGCGTCCACCACGGTGTTCTTCTTCTCGAGCGCCTGCGTGGTCATCGCAACCCCTTCCCTCGAAGTGTCAACGTCTGTAAGACACGGCTCCCGGCGGAAACGTCACGACTCTTTCAGGTGATCGAGCGCACGTTTGTCCACATCGGTCACGACGATCCGGAGCACCGCCGTTTCCCATTGCGTGCCAACGAGAACGGCACGCAGCACATCCCCCGCCTCGTCGCACCGCAGCGGCAGCCTGGTGGCGACGACGCGCACGCACACCAGGTCGTCCTCCACGTCCACCGCGACCGCGTCGACGTCCCAGGGGATCCACGAGCGGGCGGGTTCCGGCGCGGACGGCCGCAGCCCGTCCACCTTCTCGAGCGCCTTCAGCAACTCCGCCACGATCACCATGCGACGTCCACCACGGTGACGAGGACCGACTCCACCTCGATGCCGGTCAGTTCCGGCACAACCGCGCGCACCGACCGCTGCACGGCGCGGGCCACGGCCGCGGCCTGGTCCAGTCCCGAGATCACCACGTCCACCTCCAGCAACGCCGCCGCTCCCGACCAGCGCACCCGCACGCCCTCGACGGGCGCGGGCTGCAGTCCCTTGATCTGCTGCCGCGCCGTGCGCACCACCGAACTCACCAGCCCCGCCATGCCGGGCTGCACGCGCACGCCCGCGACTCGCTCGGCCGCGTGCAGCGCAACCGCCGCCACGGCCGGCGCGGACACGACTGTCTCGATCACTCGCTCACCCCTCGAGAACGTCGGACACGACGAGGTCCAGGCGGGCGAGCCGCACGCCGATCCGGGCGGAGGCCGCGGCCAGCACCCGCCGGCGCACCTCCTCGAAGGCCTCGGGCGTGACCCGCGTGGTGATCGCGATGCCGAGCTCCACCTCGATCACCGGATCCGGCACCGTCGACTCCGGCGCCTCGACGACCCGGCAAGAGCGCGCCCGCACCCCTTCCACGCCGTCCGCCGCGTACCGCAGCACCGCCGCGACCGCCCGCGTGCTGATCCGGGCGAGGCCGTCGCCGGGCAGCGGCAGCACGTCCGTCCGCCGCACGTCGGCCCGCACGGCGGACATGACGCGGCTGACGAGGTCGGACGGCGGTTCGAGCTCTTCGCGAGCCATCTCGTCGGTCGCCGCGCGCAGCACCAGCAGGCTTTCCCGCACCGCGGCGCAGTGCGGGCACGACCGCGTGTGCTCGTCGGAGAGGTCGATCACCTCCCAGACCTGTTCGACGTCCCGCCCGCACGGCAGGTCGTAGTCGGACGTCACCGCCACGGCGCCATCACCTCCGCGAGTTGTGCCCGTGCCCGCGCGAGCCTGCCGCGCACCGCCTGCTGGGTCGTGCCGATCGTCTCCGCGATCTCGTCGTAGGACCGGCCGTGGACCTCGCGCAGCACCCAGCACGCCCGCTGTTCCGGCGTGAGGTCGCGCAGTGCGGCTTGCAGCGCGTCGAGCTGCGCGTTCACCTCCACCGCGCGGTCGGGCCGGGTGCGCGGTGCCGCCGACTCGTGCTCGTCGAGCTCGGTGTCGGCGTGCGGTTTGCGCTTGCGCAGCACGTTCAGACATTGGTTGGTGGTGGTGCGGTAGAGCCAGCCGACGAACGCGCCGTCCTCCTGCAACTGCCCGAGACGCCGCCACGCGGTCAGGAAGACGTCCTGCACCGCGTCCTCGGCGTCCCCGCTGCTGCCCACGATGCGCAGCGCCAGCCGGTACATCGGCCCCTGGTAACGGCGGACCAGCTGCTCGTAAGCACGCGTGTCGCCGTCACGGGACCTAGCCACCAGCGTGGCATCGTCGAGTGCGGCTGCCTCGGCCACGCCCATGCGCACACCCCCGCCCATTTCTCCGTCGTCCGATGGACACGTTCGTTCGCGGAACGTCACGCGGTTCCACCATTTCCCCCTCGTGAGCACGCTCACCCGGAATTCACCCGTCAGTGGCGTGACGGTGCCCTGGTCAGGGGTGTCGGACAGACGTCAACGAACTCGGCACGAGGAGGACGCGATGTCGCTGTCGGACAAGTTCGGCAACAAGGCGGAAGAGCTCGGCGGCAAGGCCAAGGAGGCCGCGGGCGAGGCGACCGGCAACGAGCGGCTCGCCGACGAGGGTCGCGCGGACCAGGCGAAGGCCGCCGTGAAGGACGGGGTGGAGAAGGTGAAGGACGCGGTCGGCGGAGTCGTCGACAGCGTCGCGAAGCACCTCAAGAAGTAGCGGGCGTCAGCTGTAGCGGACGTCTTCCGCGACAACGCCGTCGAGCGTGCGCACGAAGTGCGCGCCGAACGCGCTCGACGGCGTGTGGAAACCCGGCGCGACGCCGTCGATCCCGCGGATCGCGCGGACCACGGCGTCCGCGGTGAGGCTGTAGGCGTTGGGCGTGGTGATCGCGCACTGGACCCTGGTCCGCGCGTCCCACGCCTCGCCGAACACCTCCGAGCGCGTGTTCGCGCGCTTGCGCTCGTCGGGCCCCTTCACCTTCCCGGCGACGGACTTGGCCGCGTTCTGCACCAGCGGGGCCCGCAGCACGGGCGAGAAGATCCGCTGCAGGCTCCCGAGCACACCGGGCACGGCCGTGAACGTCGTGATGTTCGGGATGCCGGTCGAGTGGTAGGCGGTGCTCACGTCGCCCCACGGGATGCTGCCGACCTCGCGCGGCCCCGACCGGAACCGGGCGGTGCGCCGCCGGTGCCCGATGCGGACGCTCCTCAGCTCGCCGTTCACCCGGATCCGCCCGCCGGCAGCGGCGGCCTCGACGGAGGTCTTGGTGGTGCCCGCGCTCGCCCCTCCCCCGACGACGAACGCGAGGTCGAGGTGCGTGGCGCTCGGCAGGGCGTCCTTGAGCAGCGCGGCCACGCAGTCCGTGGGGACGACGTCGAACCCGGCGCCGGGCAACACCACGATGCCCGCCTTGCGCGCGTCGAGGTGCCGCAGGTTCAACGACTCGAAGACGTCGATCTCACCGGTGATGTCGAGGTAGTGCGTGCGGCTCGCGAGGCACGCGTCGACCATCGCGCCGGCCGTGCGCGAGAACGGTCCCGCGCAGTGCACGACGACGTCGACGTCTGCCAGGTTCGCCGCCGCGTCCCCGAGGCCGAACGCGCGGTGCTCCAGCCCCAGCGCGGTGGCGATCGGCTCGACCTTCTCGCGTGAACGGCCCGCCAGCACGGGCCGTTCCCCCCGCGCGACCGCGAGCTCCGCGATCAGGCGGCCGGTGTAGCCGTTGGCGCCGTAGACCATCCACGTCATACCGCGACCTTACCGGCGAGTAGTGTCGCGCGACCCTACGAGCGACCCGATCAGCAGCAGCACGCCGAGCCCGCTGACCGGCAGCCCCCAGAGCAGCCGCCGGTGCCGCAGGTCGGCGCAGATGTCCACGTAGGCGGGGCTCACCGCGGACGCCGCGGGTTCGTCGAAGCCGAGGCCGAAGCTGTTGCCGCACGGGATCAGCGCCCCGCTCGGAGCCTCGACGGCCAGCATCACGAAGAGGATCGCGGCTCCCCCGAGGAGGAACGCGAGACCGACCACGACCGCGAACGTGCGCACCGACATGAACAGAAGTTACGTCTCATGTGGACCTCGGGATAGCCCTGGTCAGACGCATTGGGGCTGATCCCCTAATCCCCCGCCCGACGGCACGGCGGCTCCCCGGTGTCCCACCATGCGAGCGAGAACCCGCACCGCTGCTCCACACGGCGGCGGTGCGGATGCGGCGCAGGGCCGCCGACCCTGACCCGTCCGAGCCGTCCGTCTCATGTGGACCTCCGGAGCGGGGTCGTCCGGCCCGTCAGCGGCGGAGCACGACCGGGAGCGATTTCAGGCTGACCATGATGTCGTTGTGCGTCACCGGCGGCTGCTCGCCGCCCGTGCGCGTGGTGCGCGGGAACTCGCGCACGAGGTGCCGCACCACGGTCTCGGTCTCCAGCCGGGCGAGCGCCGACCCGAGGCAGAAGTGCGGGCCGTGCCCGAACGTCGCGTGCCCGCCGCCCTCCCGGCCGAGCCGGTAGTCCGCCGCGTCCGCGTGCGCACGGGGACAGCGCCCCGCGGACCCGAGGTTGATCAGCAGGAGCGTGCCCGCGGGGACCACGACGCCGTCGATCTCGACGGGTTCGGTGGTGATGCGGTGCGTCGCGTGGCGGACCGGCGAGTTGTGCCGCAACGTCTCCTCGACGAGTGCCGGCACCAGGTCCGGTTCCGCCGCGGCCCGCTCCCACAGCCCGTTGTCCAACGCGTCGTGCACGACGTTCGCGATGAGGCCCGCCGTCGTCTCGTGGCCCGCGACGACGAGGAGGAACGCCATCGCGATCAGTTCGTCGTGCGTCAGCTTGTCGCCGTTGTCGTCGGCCCGGGCCAACGCGCCGAAGAGCGAGCCCTCGTCGAGGACGTCGCCCGTGAGCAACTCGTGGAAGTAGCCGCCCAACGCGTCGCTGGCCGGCTGCGACACCACCGGGTCCATCAACAACATCGTCTCGATCAGGGAGCGGACCCGCGCCCGGTCGTCCTCCGGCACTCCCAGCACCTCGCCGATGACGTGCAACGGCACCGGCACTGCCAGCGCGGGGACGAGGTCGGCCGCGCCCTCGGGCAGGTCGCGGACCAGGTCCGCGGTGATCTGCTCGACGCGGGGCGCGAGCCGCTGCACCGCCCGGTTGGTGAACGCCTTCACCGCGAGCGCGCGCAACCGGGCGTGCCGCGGGTTGTCGCTGTTGAGCATGCTCGGCCCGAACAGCCCGTCGACGTCGGTCTGCTCACGGCCCGCCGCGGCGAACTGGCGCCTCATCTCGCGCTGCAACGCGGCGCTGTCCTTGGAGAGCCGCCGGTCCGCGAGCAGCCTGCGGGTGAGCTCCAGCCCGACCGTGACGACCTGCACCAGCACCCCGTCGGGCCGGCGAGCCGCGTGCAGCGGCCCGGCCGCCCGCGCCGCGTCCTCGAGCCGGTGGTGGTCGCGCGCCCGCAACCCGTCGCCGATCAGCAGGTCCGCCACGTGGCCTCCCGGAAGTAGCCGCCCCGCGGGTCAGGGGAAGGAGTCGAGAACCCTGATCGTCCCAGCCGGGGGCAACCCCGGCGGCGCAGCGGCGATGGCCTTGCGCCCCAGCACCCACTCCGGCACGTGGTGCTGCAACGCCGCCCGGCCCCGCGGCGTGATGTCGACCGGCGCCGCCATCCCGTGCTCGGCGGCCCGTTCGGGCTTCTCCCACGTGATCCAGTGGCGCTCGTGCAGGACCTCCAGCCCCTCGGCGTCCCCCCGCCCGGCCGGCCGGTGCTCGAGGTACCAGCTCGTGGCCCCGCGGTGCACGCCGCCCTGCTCGACGAGGGCGAGCAGCCGGATGTGCTCGCCGGTGACGGCGGTGGTGACGGGCTTCACGGCCTTGGCCTTGCGTCTCACAGGTGGTCGTCCTCCGGCGGTGGCGGGCCCGGCAGCGGTCCAAAGTACGTGACCGCACCGGCTCGTTCCAGCGGACGCGCGCGAACCCGGTTCCAGAGGCGAAAGGGCAGCACGGGTTGCCCGAACACCCCGACCACACCCACGCCTCACGAACGGCTCGCCAGGTTCATCGTTCATGACCAATCGACAGAGGTGGCTCGCCGGCGTGCTCGGCGCCGCCCTCGTGACCGCGTTCGCCGCACCGGGTTCCGCGGCACCACCCGCCGCGAACGCCGCGCCCGCCGTGGCGGAGATCGTGATCCCGGTGTACTTCCACCTGGTGACCAACGCGGGCGAGGGCCACTGGCAGCGGGCGGACGTCGAACGCGTCGTCCAACGGCTCAACGAGGGTTTCGCGCAGGGGTTCCGTCCCCCGCCTCCCGGCACCTGGGGCAGCGACTGGGGGCCGCGGGACGGCACGTCCGCGCCCGCTCCGTTCCGCTTCGTCCTGGAGGACGTCGACTGGACCGAGGACGCGAACTGGTACAACGACACCAGGTACAGGCCCGACGACATCGAGGGCAGGTCCCTGCTCGCGAAGGTGCGCAAGGGCGGCCTGAACACGTTGAACGTGATCAGCCCCACGGGCCCCGGCACCCGGGGGACCTCCTCCGCCTTCGCGCCGGAGTGGGCGGTGCAAGACCCCCAGAAGGACATGATCTGGCTCAACCCGGCCAGCTTCGCGGAGAACCCCGTCAACCCGACGGCGGCCACGATCGTGCACGAGGCCGGGCACTGGCTGGGCCTCAACCACACCTTCGAGGGCGGCTGTGACGGAGACGACGCCGTCGAGGACACGCCCCAGCACCTCCAGGACAGCGCCCCATCGTTCGCCGACCCGGCCCCCGACAGCTGCCCCGGCGTGCCCGGCGAGGACCCGCTGTGGAACTTCATGTCGTACGGGTTCTACGCGCGGGTGTTCACGCACGGTCAGGTCGAGCGGATGATCGACCAGTACCAGCGGTACCGGGCCCCTGCCCGCAACTGACGTCGATCGCTGATGTCACCGGTGCCTCCGGCGCTCCCGGAGGCGCCGTTTTCGCTGGTGGGCGCGACAGGGATCGAACCTGCGACCGCTCGGGTGTAAACCGAGTGCTCTTCCGCTGAGCTACACGCCCCAACCCCGCGCGAACGAGCGCGGGAAGCTACATCATGCCCGAAGCGCGGCCACGGCCTGCTTCCACCCGCTCTGGTCCCGAGCCTCACCGGGCGAGTTCACCTCGGCGAACCGCACCACCCCGGCCTGGTCGACCAGGAACGTCCCCCGCACCGCCATGCCCGACGTGGAGTTGAACACCCCGTACGAGGTGGCGACGGCGCCGTGCGGCCAGAAGTCCGACAGCAGCGGGAACCGGTACCCCTCCTGCTCGGCCCACGCCTTCAGCGCGTAGGGCGTGTCCACGGACACACCCAGCACCTGCACGGAGGCGTCCTCGTAGACGGCGAGCTCGTCGCGCAGCTGGCACAGCTCGCCGCGGCAGATGCCGGAGAAGGCGAACGGGTAGAACACCAGCAGCACGGCCGAGGCGCCGCGGAACGACGACAGCGTCACCGGCTGCTTGTTCTGGTCCTTGAGCGTGAAGTCCGGGGCCTGCGCCCCGACGTCGACCGCCACGACATCCCTCCCGTCGCCGGCGTTGACCCACGGGCCGCACGTGCACCCGTGGGGCAAGGCCGGATGATCAGCGCTTGGCCTTGGCGGACTTCGGCCACACCAGGCGGGTACCCGCCCAGTCGTCGGCCACGCTGATGTTCGAGGTCTGGGAGAGGCCGGCGGTCGGCACCGCCTCGGCGATGTCCGAGGGCTCGACGTGGCCGGGGCGGCCGGTCTTCGGGGTGAGAACCCAGATCACGCCGTCCTCGGCGAGCACCCCGGTGGCCTCGAGCAGAGCGTCGACCAGGTCGCCGTCGTCCTCTCGCCACCAGAGCAGCACGACGCTCACCGTCTCGTCGGCGTCCTCGTCGAGGAGGTCGCCCCCGATCTGTTCTTCGACGGCGGCACGGAGGTTGTCGTCGACATCCTCGTCCCAGCCGATCTCCTGGACGACCATGCCCGATTCGATCCCGAGCTTCTCGGCGACGCCGATCTTGCCGGCGTCTTCCGCGGCGACCACGGTTTTCACTCCTCCAACTACGCAAGAGCGACAGCCTTGAAGACTGCCGCCAAGTCGACTACCTCGGGCTAGCGAACACTGTCGGCTACCCCCGGCGCAACTGTTGACCACGTGACACGCCGTAACAGGCCCCCCTGTGGAGGGACCTACACTGGCATGAGGCACGCTCTACATACCTCTTATCGCGCGCGCGTGAGCGACACGATCCAGAACTACCGATCGGTAGCGATGACGAAGTCGCGCCGCAAGGACAACGATAGGAGCGCGTGGCACGGTTTCCGGGCCACGCGAGTACCGCCAACGAAGCCGAGGAGACACCTTGAGCCCGCAGAACACCGGCCCCGAGCGGGTACGTGTCATTCGCGACGGTCTGGCAGCCCACCTGCCCGACATCGACCCCGAAGAGACGTCGGAATGGCTCGAGTCGTTCGACGAGGTGCTCAAGGGTGGCGGTCAGCAGCGGGCGCGGTACCTGATGCTGCGTCTGCTGGAGCGCGCGGGCGAGAACCACGTCGGCATGCCCTCGCTGACCAGCACCGACTACGTCAACACCATCCCCACCGAGCGGGAGCCGTGGTTCCCCGGTGACGAGGAGGTGGAGCGTCGTTACCGTGCGTGGATCCGCTGGAACGCCGCGATGACGGTGCACCGCGCGCAGCGGCCCGGTGTGGGTGTCGGTGGCCACATCTCGACGTACGCGTCCAGCGCGTCGCTCTACGAAGTCGGCTTCAACCACTTCTTCCGCGGCAAGAACCACCCCGGCGGCGGCGACCAGATCTTCATCCAGGGTCACGCCTCGCCCGGTGTCTACGCCCGCGCGTTCCTCGAGGGCCGGCTGTCGGAGCACCAGCTCGACGGCTTCCGCCAGGAGTACTCGCACGCCGGTCCGGGCGGCGGCCTGCCGTCGTACCCGCACCCGCGCCTGATGCCGGACTTCTGGGAGTTCCCCACGGTCTCGATGGGCATCGGCCCGATGAACGCGATCTACCAGGCGCGGTTCAACCGCTACCTGCGCGACCGCGGCTTCAAGGACACGTCCGACCAGCACGTGTGGGCGTTCCTCGGCGACGGCGAGATGGACGAGCCGGAGTCGCGCGGCCTGCTGCAGCTCGCCGCGAACGAGCAGCTCGACAACCTCACGTTCGTCGTCAACTGCAACCTGCAGCGCCTCGACGGCCCGGTGCGCGGCAACGGCAAGATCATCCAGGAGCTGGAGTCGTTCTTCCGCGGCGCCGGCTGGAACGTCATCAAGGTCGTCTGGGGCCGCGAGTGGGACGCGCTGCTGCACGCCGACCGCGACGGTGCGCTCGTCAACCTGATGAACAACACGCCCGACGGCGACTACCAGACGTACAAGGCCAACGACGGCGCGTACGTCAAGGAGCACTTCTTCGGCCGTGACCCGCGCACGAAGGCCCTCGTGGACGCGATGAGCGACGACGAGGTGTGGAACCTCAAGCGCGGCGGCCACGACTACCGCAAGGTCTACGCGGCCTACAAGGCGGCGACCGAGACCGTCGGCCAGCCCACCGTCATCCTCGCCAAGACCATCAAGGGCTACTCGCTCGGCCCGCACTTCGCGGCCCGCAACGCGACGCACCAGATGAAGAAGATGACCCTGGACGACCTCAAGGGCTTCCGCGACAGCCTGCGCATCCCGATCTCGGACGCGCAGCTCGAGGCCGACCCGTACCTGCCGCCGTACTACCACCCCGGGCAGGACTCGGCGGAGATCCAGTACATGCAGGAGCGCCGCCGCCAGCTCGGCGGGTTCCTGCCGGAGCGCCGCACCAAGTCGAAGGCGCTGGTGCTGCCGGGCGACAAGGTCTACGAGGGCGTGCGCCGTGGTTCGGGCAAGCAGGAGGTCGCCACCACGATGGCGTTCGTCCGGCTCGTCCGCGACCTCGCGAAGGACCCGGAGATCGGCCCGCGCATCGTCCCGATCATCCCGGACGAGGCACGAACGTTCGGCATGGACTCCATGTTCCCGACGCAGAAGATCTACAACCCGAACGGCCAGGCGTACACGTCGGTGGACGCCAACCTGATGCTCGCCTACAAGGAGTCCGAGCAGGGCCAGATCCTGCACGAGGGCATCAACGAGGCGGGTTCCACGGCGTCGTTCACGGCGGTCGGCACGTCCTACGCCACGCAGGGCGAGCCGATGATCCCGATCTACATCTTCTACTCGATGTTCGGCTTCCAGCGCACGGGCGACGGCCTGTGGGCGGCGGCGGACCAGATGGCACGCGGCTTCGTGCTGGGTGCCACCGCGGGCCGCACCACGCTGACCGGTGAGGGCCTGCAGCACGCCGACGGCCACTCGCTGCTGCTGGCGCACACGAACCCGGCCGTGGTGGCCTACGACCCGGCGTGGTCGTTCGAGGTGGCGCACATCGTCAAGGACGGTCTGCGCAGGATGTACGGCGAGAACGCCGAGAACGTCTTCTACTACATGACGGTCTACAACGAGCCGTACGTGCAGCCCGCCGAGCCGGAGAACCTGGACGTGGAGGGCCTGCTGCGGGGCCTCTACCGGTACCAGGAGGGCCCCGCGGCCGACGGCCCGCGCGCCCAGCTCCTCGGCTCGGGCGTCGGCCTGCCGTGGGCGCTCAAGGCCCAGCAGATGCTGGCCGACGAGTGGGGCGTCTCCGCGGACGTGTGGTCCGCCACGTCGTACTCGGAGCTGCGCCGCGACGCCGTGGAGACCGACCGCCACAACCTGCTGCACCCGGACGCCGAGCCGCGCGTGCCGTACGTGACGCAGGTGCTCAAGGACGTCGCCGGCCCCGTGGTCGCCGTGTCCGACTGGGCGTCGGCGATCCCGGACCTGATCCGCCCGTACGTCCCGACCGACATGACGACCCTGGGCACGGACGGCTTCGGCTTCTCCGACACCCGCCCGGCCGCCCGCCGCCACTTCCTGGTCGACGCGGAGTCGGTCGTCGTCGCCACCCTGGCCGCACTGGCCAAGCGCGGCGAGGTCGAGCAGTCGAAGGTCGTCGAGGCGGCCGCCAAGTACCGCATCAACGACGTGCAGGCGGCCGGCCCGTCCACGTCGGACGCGGGCCTGGCGTAGCCCTCCGCACGGCTGAGGGGCCACTCCGCACCGGCGGGGTGGCCCCTGCGCCGTTCAGGGCGAGAGTTCTCCGAGCCGCCGCAGCGCCGCGGCGTTGTCGTCGTCGGCGCGGTACACCAGCAGCTGCTGCCCTGCGCCGCCGCGGACGTCGAACGCCTGGTACACGAGGGTGATGGGCCCGACGTCGGGGTGCAGGAACCGTTTCGGCGCACGGGTCTTGCCCGCGGCGAACTGCGTCCTCCACAGCCGGGCGAAGCGCTCGTCGGCGGCCAGGTCGGCCAGCAGGGCGGTGAGCCCCGCGTCCGCCGGGTCGCTGCCCTGCGCGAGCCGCAGGCTCCCGACGGCGAGCCGGGCCACCTCGTCCCAGTCGACGTAGAACTTCTCGGCGTCCGGCTCCAGGAAGACCACGCGCGCCAGGTTCTGCGCGGCGGGGAAACCGGAGAACAGGGCGGCGGCCATCCGGTTGCGGGCAAGGACGTCCAGCGCCGGGCTGAGCACCATGGCGGGGTTGTCCGGCCACGCCCGCATCAGCTCCCTCAGGTCCTCCGCGACCTCCGCACCGGCCGGCCGCGGGGTCGGAGCCGGTTGTCCCGCGAGGCGGAACAGGTGGCCGCGCTGGTCCTCGTCGAGCCCGAAGACCCGCGCGAGGGAAGCCAGCACGTGCGGCGAGGGGCGGCGTTCGCGGCCCTGTTCGAGACGCGTGTAGTAGTCGTTGCTGACACCGGCGAGCGAGGCGGCCTCGGCTCGCCGGAGTCCCGGCACCCTGCGCGGACCCGACACCGCGAGCCCAGCGTCCTCAGGGGTGAGCGCGCCGCGGCGGGAACGCAGGAACGCGCCGAGGTCACCGTCCGCCACGGATCAGGACACCGCCGGCATCCGGTCCTTCCAGAGATCGGTCACTCCCCAGCGGTCCGCGCCCTGGGTGCCGAGCATCCAGCCCGGGTACTCGGGCGGCAGCTCGCTGACCTCGTCCAGCCGGCTGATCTCGTCCTCGCCGAGCTCGACGTCGGCGGCGGCGAGGTTGTCCTCGAGCTGGGCCAGGCGCCGGGCGCCGACGAGCACCGACGTCACCTCGGAACGGGCGAGGAGCCAGGCGAGCGCGATCCGCGCCGGGCTGCAGCCGTGGGCCTCGGCGATCGGCCGCAGCACGTCCAGCACGGCCCACACGCGGTCCCGGTCGACCACCGGGAAGTCGAACTCCGAACGCCGCGCGCCCTCGGGGGACTGGTTGTCGCGGCTGAACTTCCCCGACAGCAGACCGCCGGCCAGGGGGCTCCACACGAGCATGCCCAGTCCCTCCTCGCGCAGCAGCGGGAGGATCTCGCGTTCGGCGTCGCGGCCGGCGACGGAGTAGTAGGCCTGCACGGTGTTCAGCGGGGCGAGGCCCAGGCGCTCACCGATCCCCAGCGCCTTCGCGATCCGCCAGGCCTGCCAGTTGGACACGCCGACGTAGCGGACCTTGCCCTGCCGGACGAGGTCGTCCAGGGTGCGCAGCGTCTCCTCCAGCGGCGTCACCGCGTCGGTCGCGTGGACCTGGTAGAGGTCGATGTGGTCGGTCCCCAGCCGGCGCAGGCTGGCCTCGACGGCGTCCAGGACGTGGCCCCGCGACGCACCGACGTCGTTGCGGCCGGGGCCGGTCCGGCTGTAGACCTTCGTCGCGAGCACGTACTCGGTGCGCGGGACCCCGAGCTCGCGGAACGCCCGGCCGAGCGTCTCCTCGCTCTGCCCGGCGGAGTAGACGTCGGCGGTGTCGAAGAAGTTGATCCCGCCGTCCAGCGCGGCCTTGACGAGTTCGTTGGCGCCCGCCTGGTCGACGTTGCCGATGTGCTCGTACACACCGCCGGCGCCACCGAAGGTCATGGTCCCCAGGCACAGCTGCGAGACGATCAACCCGGTGTTCCCCAACGTCTTGTACCTCATCGCGCTCCCTCTCCCGTCGTGATCTCCAGCAGGCGCTGAAAACCACGGTAGAGAGGCTCCGGCCGCCCGGGGAGGGTGTGTCACACCCACCCTGGGAAGCCGGATCCGGGCACTAGCACCGCGCGCCGGGCCGCGCGGCGACCAGCGGTTCGTCGGCCCGCGCGTCCAGCAGCAGCGGGATCACCGCACGAGCCTCCTGCTCCAGCGGCACGATCCGGTCACCGCCGCGCAGGTACTGCGACGTGATCCCGTGCAACGCCAGCTCGTCCTGCACCTCGACGACCTGCGCCGCGGTCAGCACGTACCCGCACGGCGCGGCGACGACGTCCGCGGGGTCCGGCGCCTGGTTGTCCGCGCCGCCGAAGTAGACCGGCCCAGAGCGCTCAGCGCGCGACGCGGCGTTCGCGGACTCGATTCCCGCCCGGTTGTCCCGCACGAACGCCTGCGTGCCGTCCAGGGCCTTCAGATGCGACTCGACGCGGTACTGGGGCGTCCCCAGCACGTTCGTCTCGACGAGCAGACCCATGCCGTGCTTCAGACCGCCCGTGTTGCGCAGGATGCGTTCCTGGCCGTCGCCCGCCACCTGCCGGACGGGCTCACCGGTCACCGGGTCGACGTGGATGCCGTAGACGCCGGAAGTGCGCCCGGCGGCCTCGACGGACGGGCGCACGTACGACCGCGACAGCGTCTCGGACAGGTCGTGCACGCCGTCGGCCACGTTCAGGTTGCGCGGCCACAGCCACAGCACGTCCTTCACGTAGTACGGCGCGGAGGGCCCGAACTCGTGCAGGTCGTGGATCACGTCGGGTTTCCAGTCGCGGATCACCGCCGCCATCGCGCGGGCCTCGGCGGTGCGCAGCAGCAGGTGGTCGCGGTTGACGTCGATGCCGGCCGAGTTGCCGCGGGTGTCGGCCACCCGGCCGTCCGGGTTGGCGTTGGGCACGAACAGGTACGTGACCTGCGACGTGCGCGGCAGGGAGCGCATGCGGACCAGGCACGCCTCGCGGCCGGCGGGTTCGTCGCCGTGCTGGGAGCAGAGGAAGAGCACCACGGTGCGCGCCGACTCGGTGCCGACGCGCACGAGCTGGATCGGACGCCCCTGCGCGGTGACGCCGATCTGCGAGACCGGGAGGTCCAGGGCCCGCAGGTAGGCCTGTTCCTCGGCCTCGGTCGTCCAGTTCCCGGTCTTCTCGAAACCGGTGCGCGGAGGTCCGGCGGCCGTGGCGGGCAGCGGGAGCAGGAACGAAGCGGCAGCCAGGAATGCGACAAGTCCCCTCATAGAGGAGACTGTGCCGCCCGTGTCAACCGGCGGGCGGTGCGGTTCCAGTCGACGAACCCGTGGACCACCAGGCCCGCGAAGATCAGGTAGACGAACGCGCTGAAGTACAGGCCCGACTGGATCTGCAGCGGCACGCCGACGGCGTCGACCACCAGCCACACCAGCCAGAACTCGACCAGCCCGAGGCCCTGCAGCGCGAACGCCAGCACGGTGCCGACGAAGATCGCGGCGTCCGGCCACGGCGCCCACGAGGCGTCCAGCCAGTCGAGGACCAGCGCGAACGCGACCGTGCCGGCGACGAACGCGCCCGCCACCGCACCGCGTTCGAGCCAGGAGCCCTTGCGGACCACCACGCCGAACACCGGGTCACGCCGCTTCACCCACGCGTACCAGCCGTAGAGGGCGATCAGCCCCACGACGACCTGCCGGGTCGCGAGCCCGCCGAGGTGCGACGACAGGTAGACCGTGAACAGCAGCGCCACCGAGACCAGTTGCACCGGCCACGTCAGCAACGAGCGGCGCTGCGCGAGGAACACCACCGCGAGCGCCAGGACCTGCCCGAACAGCTCCGTGTACGCGATCTTCTGCCCGAAGATCGTCACTCCCAGCTCGTACCACACGGCTCGTTCCCCCGCGGTTCAGTCGCAGTACACCGGTGTTTCCTACGGTCCCACCATGTCACCTTCCACAGCACTCGCGCTCCTCCCTTTGTTCCTCACCGCGCCCGCGACGCCCGTCATCACCCCGACGGTGGTCACGCAGTCGTTCGAGGAGCCGGCCGACGCGGACGACCCGGCCATCTGGGTGAACCCGCGCAACGCCAGCCGCAGCGTGGTCCTGGGCACGCTCAAGGAGGGCGGCCTGGCGGCGTTCGACCTGAACGGCCGCACGATCGCGGTGCACCCCGCGCCACCACCGCCCGCTCCGGGCGCGAAGCCCGGCCGGTTCAACAACGTCGACGTGCTCGGCGACCTCGCGTTCGTCAGCGACCGCGGCCGCGACCGCGTCCGGGTGTTCCAAGTGGACGAACGCGGCGTGCGCGACGTCACGAACCCCGCCGCGAAGCCGGTGTTCAGCGAGACCGAGGAGGAGGTCGACGACCAGCACACCGCCTACGGCCTCGCCGCCGGGAAGGTCGACGGCAAGGACGTCGTCGTCACGAGCCGCCGCAACGAGACGACCATCGCACTGCTGCAGATCGTCAAAGGTGCTCGGTACGACACGAAGAAGGTGTCCACTCTGGACCTGCCGAGCACCTTCACCCTGCCCGACGGCAAGCAGTGGACCGTGTGCGGTGAACCCGGTGAGGGACCGCAGGTCGAGGGCATGGTGATCGACGAGCGCACGAACACCTTGTACGCGGCACAGGAGGATGTCGGCATCTGGCGCATCCCGTTGCGCGCCAACGGCTTCGGCAAGCCCCAGCTCGTCGACAAGGTCCGCACGTGGGGTGCGCCGCAGAGGTACAACCCCGAGACCGAGGAGTGCGAGGCGGACGGCCCGAACCCCGGTTTCGGCGGCCGGTGGCTCGAAGCCGACGCCGAGGGCCTGACGATCGCGGACGACGTGCTGCTCGCGTCCAGCCAGGGCGACTCGCGGTTCGTGGCCTACCGCAAGGCCGACATGAAGCCGCTCCGGGACTTCCGCGTCAAGGACGTGGAGCACTCCGACGGCGCCGACATCGTCCTCGGCGAGCTCAACCTGCTCGTGGTGCACGACGGCGAACGCCCGGACGGCACCGGGTTCGCGTTCATCAGGTTCTAGGCTGCCCCGATGGGGACGCTGAGCCAGGACCAGCTCAACAGAGCGCTGATCGAACGCCAGCTGCTGCGCGAGCGCGCCGGCCTGAGCGCGCTCGCCGCGATCGAGCACCTCGTCGGCGTCCAGGCCCAGGAACCGAAATCGCCCTACATCGGTCTCTGGACGCGTCTGGAGGCCTTCCGGCCGCAGGAGCTCGAAGACCTGCTGACCGGCCGCGAAGCCGTCCGCATGCTCCTGATGCGCGGCACGATCCACCTGGTCGGCGCCCGGGACGCGCTCGGCCTGCGTCCCCACACCCAGCTCAAGCTCGACCGCGAACTGCGGAGCGGCCCGTTCGCGAGCCGGCTGCGCGACCTCGACCTGGACGAGGTGGCCGAGGCGGGCCGCAAGATCCTCGACGAGGTGCCGCAGGGCACCGCGGACGCCGGGCGGCAGCTGCGGGAGCGCTGGCCCGACCGCGAGCACACCGTCCTCGGCAACGCCCTGCGCAACAAGCTCGCGCTCGTCCAGCTACCGCCGCGCGGCCTGTGGGACCGCTCCGGCCGAGCGGTCTGCACGACGGTCGAGAACTGGCTCGGCCGGCCGCAGCGGGCCATCACCGCGGAGGAGATCGTCCTGCGCTACCTGGGCGCCTTCGGCCCGGCCACGGTGATGGACGCCCAGCAGTGGTCCGGTCTCACGAAGCTGGCCGGGACCTTCCACGCCCTGCGCCCCCGGCTCGTGACGTTCCGGAACGAGGCGGGCAAGGAGCTGTTCGACCTCCCGGACGCCCCGCGCCCCGACGCGGGCACGGAGCTGCCCGTGCGGCTGCTGCCCGAGTTCGACAACGTCCTGCTCGCCCACACCAACCGCAGGAGGGTCATCGCGGACGACCGGCTCGGCGTCGTCGTCGGCGGCAAGCCCACCGTCCTCGTCGACGGCTACGTCGTGGCGACCTGGGCAGTCACCAAGGACCGCACCATCACCGTCGACTACCTCGACACCCTGCCCGGGAGCAGGCAGAAGGCGGTCGCCGAGGAGTGCGACCGCCTTCGGGACTGGATGCGCGGCTAAGCGGCCACGTCGACGTGCGCGCCGTCCCCGACGACCAACCGGTGCTGGCGCGCCGACCCGACGCGGGCCCGGCGGCCGATCAGCGACGTCTCGATGCCGGACACGTTGTGCACGGACGCCTCGTTCAGCACGATCGAGTCGGCCACCCCGGACTCGGTGATCCGGCAGTCCGCGCCGATCGACGTGTACGGGCCGATGATCGACTCCTCGACCAGGGTGCCGGCGCCGATGATCGCGGGCCCGACGATGCACGACCGCACGACGCGCGCGCCCTCCTCGACCACGACGTCACCGATGAGCCGCGACTCGTCGTCGACGATGCCCTGGATGTCGGTCCGCAGCCCCATCAGCAGCTCGCGGTTGCACTCCAGCACGTCCTCGACCCTCGCGGTGTCCTTCCAGAACCCCGAGTAGATCCGCGCCCGCACGTCCCGCTCGTTCGAGACGAGCCACTGCAGCGCGTCGGTGATCTCGAACTCGCCGCGCCACGACGGCTCGATCGCGTCGACTGCGGCGTGGATGGCGGGCGTGAAGAAGTAGACGCCGATCAGCGCGAGGTCGGTGCGGGGCTCCTGCGGGTGCTCGATCAGCCGCGTCACGCGCGAGTTCTCGTCCACCTCGGCGACGCCGTACAGGCGCGGGTCCTCCACCTTGTCCACGAGCACCTGCGCGGTCGGCCGCAGGCGCGCGAACTCGTCGGCGACCTGCCCGATGCCGTCGGCCAGCACGTTGTCGCCCAGGTACAGCACGAAGTCGTCGTCGCCGAGGAACGGCCGCGCGATCCGCACGCAGTGCGCGACGCCCAGCGGCAGGTCCTGCTTGATGTAGGTGATCGACACGCCCAGGTACGAGCCGTCGCCGAACAGCTCGGAGATCTCCTGGCCGCTGTCGCCGACGACGATGCCGATCTCGGTGATCCCGACGTCCCTGAGGTTCTCGACCACGTACTCGAGCACCGGCTTGTTCGCGATGGGAACGATCTGCCGGGGTATCGAGTATCCGGCGGGGCGCACGCCCGCGGACAGCACTAGGGCTTTCATAGGTCCTCCACCGCGACGGAACAGTTCGGGCGGAGACGAGACTCCGGCGGCTCGACCCGGTGACCGACGTCGTCTCCACCGTGGCCCATGTCTGGGTCCGGCTGCCCGCAGCCGTGACGGAGGCGATGCTGACCACCGTGCCCGCGGCGTTCCGCACCGGCGTCAACGACGGG
>NZ_JBHXCW010000147.1:0-19801 GCF_042725365.1 Lentzea sp. NPDC060358
GCGGGGGGGGGGGCGGGGGCCCCCGCCACGGGCCGGGCTCGAGTCAAGCGAGGAGAAGGGTGTTCAGGTTCGTCGTCGCAGCACTGAACACCGTTTTGTGGTCATCTTTCCCGGTGAGGGGGAACGGCGGCTCACCGCCACCTGGCCGCCGTGGCGCGGTTGCCCGCGTGGAACGCGGCGATCCGCTTCCAGGTCGCGACCGGGTTCGAGTACAGCGGCAGGTGCCCGCTCAGCGGGATCTCCGCGAGCTCCACGCCGTGGGCGTCCAGCACCGGCAGGTAGGACAGCGACGCGCACTCCTCGCCGTAGACGTACATCTTCGGCATCGGGAGCGCGAGGAACTTGTCCAGCAACGCCCCGTGGTCGGCGAGTTCCACCACCGAACGGAAGAGGTTCGGGACGACCTCACGGCGGATCTTGTGCGGCAGGTTGGCGGAGTAGAGGCCGTTCGAGTACCCCTGCGCCCGGTGCAGGCTCTCGGTGAACCGCGTGAACACGTCGCCGCGTTCCTGGCCCGACAACAGGTTCCTCGCCAGGGCGCAGTCCTCCGGCGCGAGGGTGCCCTTGATGTTCACGAAGCTGAGCACCCGGCCGGGCTGGCGCTGGGCGAGCAGCAACGCCGTGAGCGCGCCGAGCGACTGCCCGACGACGTGGTACCGGCCGATGCCCGTCCTCTCGACGACCGCCTGCGCGGCGTCCACGAGGAACGGCACGTCGACCGCCGAGAGGTCGGTGCACTCCGTCGCGCCGCAGCCGGGGAGGTCGAACGCCACGAACGCGCGGCCGGTGAAGTCGTGCCGCTGCGCGAAGTCGGCGTAGTCCTCTTTGCTCGTGCCGAACCCGTGGAGGAACACGGTCGGCTCCTCCGAGCCGCCGCGGTGCATCGCGGCGACGGTGACGTTCACCCCCCGCACTCTCAGACGCAGTCGTTCGTGCAGGACGGTGTTCCTCACTGTCATGGGATTCCCTGAACTCGTCGCAATGGCGGCTGCGGAACGGTTCGCCAGCTTGCCACCACATGTGAGCGTTCACAAGTAGTTGAAAGCAGGACTTCCTCGCATCTTTCGGCACGGGTTTCCGGCGGACCTCGACGGGACTTGAGGTAGGGCGTTGATCAAGGCTAGGTTGGTCGGCGAGGGGGACCGCCCCGGCGGCCCCGGGCGGGAGCGGCCTTGGCCACCTGTCGATGCGCCTTCCGGCCGGCGTGCCGTCGGCGCCGCGAATTCTTCTGTCCTGCAAGGACTTCCGCCGGTGCGGCGGGTAGGCTGACGGCACTGCGCCCCAGCGGAAGGCCGATCCCGGATGTGTGAGTCCTGATGCCGTTCCCGTCCTCTGTGTACGACCGCGGCACGCGGCCGGACCCGCGGTTCAGCCTGGCGAACGAGCGCACTTTCCTCGCGTGGATCCGCACTTCCCTGGCCCTGCTCGCGGCCGGGGTGGCGCTGGAGGCGTTGCAGGTGCCCGTCCAGCACGGGTTCCGCACCGCCGCCGCGGGCGTGTTCGTCCTCTTGGGACTGTTGTCGGCCGTGCGGGCCTGGTTCGGCTGGATGCGCACGGAACGCGCGCTGCGGGAGGACCGCACGCTGCCGGCACCGGCCGCGGGCGCGGTGGTGGCGCTCGGCGTGGTGATCGCGGTCGTGCTCATCGTGATCGGGTTCTTCTGGTGAGCACGCCGTTCGACCCCGGCCTGCAACCCGAGCGCACGCTGCTGGCGTGGCGGCGCACGTGCCTCGCACTGGCCGTCGCGTGCGCCACGGCCGTGAAGTTCGCGGCCGAGGCCGTCGGCGGCGCCGGCGCGGTCGTGCTGGGACTGGCTGGGGTGGCGCTGTCCGGCTGGGCGTACGTGGCCTCCGCGGCCCGGTACGGCCGGGTGCACCGCCGGCTGGTCCGCACGGGTGCCGCGCCCTCGCCGGGAGTGCCGGTGCTGGCTCTCACCGCGACCGCGCTGGTCCTCGGCTCGGCCTGCTTCGTCTACCTCGTGCACCGCGTCTTGGCCTGAAGCCAGGACGGGCGCTCGGCGACGTGACCTTTCTCAGTCGCGTGACTGTTGCTTGCCAGGCATCAATGCGGTGCGATCTATGTCTTGGACAGCACGTTCGCCCGGCCATAGCGTGACTCGCATGATCACCACCACCTGCCGGAGCGTTCTGGTCTCCGGCGCCGGCATCTCCGGGCTCACCACCGCGTTCTGGTTGCTCCGCCACGGGTTCGACGTCACCGTGGTCGAGCAGTCACCCGGTCCGCGACCGGGCGGCCACGCCCTCGACGTGCGCGGCCCGGCCCTGGAGGTCGCGCGCCGCATGGGCATCGACACCGCCCTGCACGAGCGGAGCACGCACCTCAAGGGCGTCTCCGCGGTCGACGCGTCGGGCGCGGAGGTCTTCCGCAGCACCGAGAGCACGCTGACCGGCGGGCGTCTCGACAGCGAGGACGTCGAGATCCTGCGCGACGCCCTCTGCGAGGTGCTGCGCGACGCCGTCGGCGACGGGGCCGAGTACCTCTACGGCGACTCCGTCACCGCGCTGACGCAGGACGGGTCCGGTGTGGACGTCGCGTTCGCCCACGCGGCCCCGCGCCGCTTCGACCTCGTGATCGGGGCCGACGGCGTGGGCTCGGCGGTGCGGCGGATCGCGTTCGGGCCCGACGAGCGGTTCGTCCGCGCGTTCGGCGACCTGCACGTCGCGGTGTTCAGCATGCCGAACTTCCTGGGCCTGGACCGGTGGGAGGTGACCTACCAGCGCGACGACCCGTTCCTCGGCGCCCTGGTGATGGGGCTGGGCGAAGGCGAACCGGCCAAGGCGTACCTGGGTTTCAGCGCCCAGCCGGCCGTCGGCGACGACGTGCGGGACGTGGCGGCCCAGAAGAGGCTGCTGGCCGACCGGCTCGCCGGCGGCGGCTGGGAGCTCCCGGCCCTGCTCGCGCACATGCGGGACGCGCCCGACTTCCACTTCTACCGGCTCAGCCAGGTCCGCCTGGACCGCTGGTCGCGCGGCCGCGTCGTGCTGGTCGGCGACGCGGGTTACGCGGTGTCGCTGGGCACGGGGCAGGCGACCAGTGTCGCGATGACGTGCTCCTACGTGCTGGCGGGGGAGCTCGCGCGGCACCGGGACGCCCCCGAGGAGGGGCTGGCCGCCTACGAGGGCTCGCTGCGCGACTACGTGCTGCGCAACCAGGACATCGCGCTGGAGTCCGGGCAGGACGACCCGAGCGCGGACGGCCTGCCCGACTTCGGTGCCCTGACGCTGCCGTACGAGCTCGAGGACTACGAGGAAGCTCTCCGGCGCTCGTGACGACTTGTCGCTCGAACGGGTGAATGCGGGGGAGTCGGGCGGCTGTTCGCGGTCGTTCGCCGTTATTCAGCGCGGCCGGGAAAAGAGCACAAGAAGCGCACTCCGGCACCCGCGGAATCGGCTTGCTCACGCTAATCGGCGCTGGTCAAGAGGCGGTGAGGCGCAGCGGGAAAAGTAGCGGCACTATTGCTTCCCGATCACCGATCGGCTTGACTTCCGGCGATCGAAGCGCCTGGCTCCACGGCCTGCGACGAGGCGGCATTCCGATCATGTCACCGGTCGGAAGAATCGAGTGTGTCCAGGTGCCCGGCACAGTGTTCCGCGGAGTTCATGCCCTGCTCGCGGTCGTCCGCGACCTCCTGCACCGGCCGGGGTGGTCGGCCCGCAGCCCGCACGGCGTCCGGGGCGACCGGCCCGTGCCGCTGATCTGCCTGGTGCGGGGCGACACCCCGAACGCCGTGCTCCACGAGCTGGAGAACCACCTCGACGGGGCGGCGGGGTACCGCATCCCGTACGCGTTCGTCGACGCGGGAACGGCGAGCGACCAGGTCGCCGCGCGGTGGGAGGACTCCGCCCGTGACCAGCCGCTGCTCCCGCTGCTCGACGAGCTGCGGCACCGGCTCATGGCCGACCGGTTCGGCGGGCGGCGGCTGAGCAGGTTCCGGCGCTACCGGCTCACGGACTGGCTCACCGGCCAGCGGGTGCCGCCCGGCGAGAGCCGTAACGAACGCGAGGACATCCGCACGATGCTGCGCCGGTGGCACGCCTGGGAACGTGCCGCCGGACCGGACCTCGGGCTGCCCGAGGCGGTCGCGGGGCAGTCGGCCCTCGCGAAGATCGCGATGGCGCTCGTCGTCGCGTGGCACCGCCCGCTGCGGTTCTGGTTGTGGTCCAACGGGTGCGGCAAGGAGCCGCGCTGGCTGATGAGGCAACCGTTCACGGTGCCCGGCCACTCCACGAACTTCACCGGCTTCGCCGAACGCCTGACGGTGGGCAGGCGCACCGAGGAGAACCTCGAGCAGATCAAGAAGCTGCTCGTGCACTCGTTCCTCCAGGACCTCCGCGTCGCCTACGGCTCGGGCACCGTCCGGCTGCGCCGCTGGCGCCGCACCGCGTACGTCCTGGTGCTGCTGGAGAACATCACCGAGGACAACGGCGGCTGGGAACTGCTGCGGCTGATCAACGACGTGCGCAACGAGTCCACCGAGCACGACCCGATGCTCGTCGTGGCCACCGCGGCGCGTCAGCCGGACTGGCTCGCGGCGAGCGGTCCGCCGAAACCCGTGAGCCGGGCCCAGAACGAGCTCCAGACCTGGTACGACGACCTGCCCGCGCGCAGGCAGGCCCTGCGCGGCGACGCGCGGTTCCTCTGCCTCGAACTGCCCGCCGGGAACGAGCCGGACCGGCAGCCGAGCGACGCCGACGAGTCCGCCTGGTACGCGGCGGGAACGCTGCGCTCACCGGCGATCCCCGTGCCCGCGCGCCGGTCGTTCCTCGCGGCCGTGCTCGTCCTCGTGCTCGGCGCGGCGGCGGTCGTCGGCGGCCCGTGGCTGTGGACCCGCGTCGCCGAGGGATGCCTGCCTTCCCCGCGGGCGGCCGTGGCCGCCGAGCGGATCGCACCGCGACCGGGAGAGCGCGAGGGAGAGTGCGTCGGGGTCAGCGACAGCAGGGCCCAGGTGTTCGGCCGCGACGACACGCTGCGCAAGGCCCAGCTGGCGATCTTCGAGATGAACAGGACCGCGGACGACCTCCACGACGAGAAACCCGATCGGCCGATCGTGAGCATCGTCTACTTCTCCGAGTTCACCGGCCCGGAGAACGAGGTGGGCACGGCGGACTCGATCAGCGAGGAGCTGACCGGCCTGCTGGCGCAGCAGCGCCGGCGCAACGTGCGCAGCGACAGCTCCCCGCCGCTGCTGCGGATCGTCGTCGCCAACGGCGGGTACGAGATGAACCAGGCACGGCACGTCGTCGACGAGTACCTCACCCCGCTGGTCCGCGACGACCAGACCGTGATGGGCGTGGTGGGAATGGGGCGGACCGTCACGCAGACCGAGAGCGCCATCGGTGCCCTGGGCGATCTCGGGGTACCGGTGATCGCGACCTCGCTCACCGGGCGGGGCCTGGCCGACCGGTCCCCGGTGTACTTCCAGCTCGTCGCGGGCAACGAGGCGCAGGCGGGCCTGGTCGTGGACTACGCCGAGAACCCCAAGAGGATCACCGCCTACTCTCCCGAGAACTTCGCCGGTGACGGCTACCTGACTTCGCTGAACGAGCACCTGAAGAGCCGCGGGGTCGAGGAGTTCCGCACCTGGACGGGCAAGAGGGCGGACACGGTCGAGCCCCGCTGCGGGGGTGACAAGATCGCGTTCTTCGCCGGCCGGGAGACCGACTTCGAGGGTTTCCTCGGCAAGGTGCTCTCCGCGTGCAAGGCGGACAACCGGCCGCAGATCATCGGCGACGACGCCGTGACCCGGTTCATCGCCCGCCGAGCACGCGCGGACAACTCCGACTACGCGGGAGTCGCGCTGTCCTACGTCTCGCTCGGAGGCCTGGTGGTGTCCCGCAATCGCGACTGCTACTCGTCGGATGCCGACGCGCAGCCGCTGTGCTCGATCATGCGGAGCCTGCGCGACCCCGGCAACGGCGTGGGAACCGCGTGGCGGGAGTTCGGGGACGCGGTGGTCGCGAAGTCCATGCCCTGGATCGGGGAGCGCGTCGGCATCGCCTACGACGGAGCCGGCATGTTCCTGAGCGCGGTCGAGGAGAACAAGCGCCGTCCCCGGGAAGAGCCGAGCGGGCGCGCACCCAACCGCGCCGCGATCGCCCAGGAACTGCGGGAGCTGCCGTGCCCGCAACGAGCCGACGGCCCGAAGGGCGAGCGGTGCTTCGAGGGGGAGTCCGGCAAGCTCGACTTCAGCACGAACCGGTCCGGCGAGGCCAGGCCCATCTCGATCCTGGCCGTCGCCAACCTCAAGCAGACCACCGAACCGCCCCGCTGCGTCTTCGTCAGGCCGGCCGACTACCGGTGCTGACCGGCAGCCGTGCCGGTTCCGCGCATCGTGACGTGGGAACGCCGTTTCGGGGTGCAACGCCGCGTGGATTACGAGTTCGTTCACTTCGCCGTGGATGACGACCACTGCACTAGTCGGACAACTGCTACCGATTATGACAATCACGCTTTGAGATACTGCGGATGAGTAGATTTCACCTGCTTGGGCGTAGATCGAGAACGTCTTGTTGCCGAAGCGGTGTGCACATTTGCGCCAGGCCGAATGGAATTTCCTGTCGATCGTAACCCTGGGGTGGGCTGTGGCGATGAGCCCCTGCGATACGTTCGTTTCGCAGCCCCCTTGTGATCTAGGAGAAGTTGTTGACTTCCTCTGAGCAGCAGAACTCGCGTGAGGACGGCCGTCTGGCGGTTCTGGGGAACTCCACCATGCTTGCTGTTGGTCTGCTTGCCGATGTGATCGCCATTGTTTCGGCCACGCAAGCGAGCTGGAGGGAAGTCGCCATTTTCTTCGGTGCTGCCGGCGTGCTGATTCCGATCGGCTATCTTTCATTTTCCCGGCGGGCCGCTCTCGGGAAACGTCTCTCGGCAGCTGCTGTCGCGTTGGTTGGTGTGTTGGCAGTGGTCATCGGCTTCACGCTGCCCAAGGCTCCTGCTTCGAACTCGTCCAATCCTCCTGTTGGACCGAACTCCCACAGCCAGACGGTCACCATCACCACAACTGCCACGACGACTACGCCGTTCGTTGGTCCTGACCCAGCTCTGCACAGGGACAACACCGGAACCAACTACAAAACGATCGTGGCCGGTTCTGCGGTGGACCTCGACTCGCTCGCTCCGGACGGGGGCTTCGAGGATGTGGCGGAAGAGGACGTCGACACTGATTTCACCTTCGTCTCCAACCTGACGGCCAGTCGCAAGATCGCCCCATCCGCGAAACGCGTCACCTACGCTGATTGCGCCAACTCCAAAGGGGAGAAGGAGGTTGCGGACGCTGATGTCAAGAGGGGGCTGGTGCTGTGCATCCTCACCACCGAACACAGGTGGGCGAGCGTAACTGTGTCGAACCGCTACGTCGAGAACGGCGCAACCGAGCTCGACTTGCAGATCGTTGTGTGGAAGCGACCTGACGAGTCGTAGTTCGCTGTCATTTGCGATGTGCGCGGAGCGCGAGCCGTTTTGTCAGGCCGGCCGACTACCGGTGCTGACCGGCAGCCGCGGGCCGAGCGTCACAGCGACACGCCCGCGCACTGCACGATGTGCTGCCCGGTGATCGCCCCCGCGTCCGCCCCCAGCAGGAACGCCGTCAGCCCGGCCACCTCCTCCGGCGCCACGAGCCTGCCCAGCGGCGGCACCGCCGGGGGAGTGCGCGACCGGCCGGGGTCGGCGAGCATCGGGGTGTCGGTCGGGCCGGGCGCCACCACGTTCACCGTGATCGCGCGCCCCACCAGCTCCGCCGCCCACGACCGCGCCAGCGCGAGCAGGGCCGCCTTGGTCGCGGCGTACTGGCTCTTGCCGGGCACGCCGGTCATGGTCCGGCTGCCGACAAGCACCACCCGCGCGCCGTCGGGCAGGCGGGGTGCGAGGGTGTCGAGCAGGACGGTGGCCGCCTCGACGTGCACGCGCCACATCTCGGCTCCGTCCTCTGTGGACAGCTGGCCCAGTGGTGCGGACCGTTGCAGGCCCGCGGCGTGCACGACGGCGCGGGGCGCCGGCACGTCGGCCAGGGCCGCGCAGAGCTCGTCCGGTCGCGTGAGGTCCGCTTCCCGCCACGTGGTCACGTCGGCGGGGCGGCGCCTGCTGATGCCGGTGACCTCCCAGCCGTCGTGCAGCAGCCGGCGGCAGATGGCGGCGCCGATGCCGGAGCTGGCGCCGGTGACGATCGCGTGCTCAGCCACCGCCGACCCACTCCGGCCGCACGCGCACGTACTTGATGGCCTGGCGGAAGTAGGTGTACGCGACGTGCAGCGCGCCGTCCGGGGACTGGGTGATCGACGGGTAGGACAGCTCGCGGTTGAGCTTGTCGCGGGAGTTGTTGGTCAGGCAGTGCCCGTCACCGGTGTCGAGGTCGCCGCGGGTCCACGTGCGGCCGCCGTCCGACGACACGGCGAGGCTCATCGGCGCGCGCGGTGCTCCCCAGAAGGCGTCGCCGACGGACTCCTCGGACGTGTCCTGCTCCGCCACGCCGTCGTCGCCGATCTCGTCGTAGAGCGAGACGCGGCGGCCGGTCGCGTCGAGCTTGCTGCTGTGGTTGTAGACCAGCGCCAGCCGGCCGTCGGAGAGCGGCACGTACTGGATCGAGGAGTTGTTGTTGGGCAACGAGGTCGGCTCCGGCTCGGACCACGTCTCGCCGTCGTCGGCGGAGACGCTGCGGTGGACGTGGTCGGCCCGGCGGCTGCGGAACAGCGCGAGCAGTTCGCCCGACGGCAACGGGTGCACGTTCATGTGCACGCACCCGGTGCTGGCGGGCACCGGGCGTTCCCGCCACGTCGCGCCGCCGTCGTCGGAGATCATCACGGCGCTGGTGTCGTGGTCGCCCACCCAGGCCTTGCCGGGCACGGAGACGCAGTGGAACACCGGCAGCAGCCAGCGCCCCGACGGCAGCACCACCGGCGGCTGGCGGACGAAGACGCCGCCGCGCTCGGTCGCGGGGAACAGGGTGCGCGGCGCCGACCACGTCGTGCCGCCGTCGGCGGAGGTGCGGCAGCGGACCTCGGCGGTGTCCTGGTTCCCGGCCCGCTGCGCGGTGTGGAACAGCCACAGGTCGCCGTCCGGGCCGGTGGCGAGCACCGGGTTCTGCTCGGAACGCGTGTCGTCGTCGGACAACCGCACCGGCTCGCTCCAGGTCGTGGCGCCGGGGGCCAGGCGGGAGAACCAGACCGAGATGTCGGCGACGCCCTCCTGCGTGCCGCCGAACCACACGCAGCCCAGGTCGCCGCCGGGCAGCACGGCGAGGTTGGCGGCGTGGTTCTGCACGGCGGGCGCGGGCAGGAACGCCTCGGCGCGGTCGCGCACGACGCCGTCGGTGAGCAGCGCGGTCATCGGCCGGCCTCCTTCAGGTGGTCGCGGGCCACGTTCTCCAGGTGCACGAGGTCGGACGCGATGGACGCGAACGTGTAACCCTGCGCGAGCCTCCTGGCCGCGGTCGCCCCGTCCGGGGTGTGGATGCCCGCGGCGATCCCGGCCGCCTCCGCCGCCGCGCGGATCCGGCTCACGGCCTCCTCGAACGCCTCGTCCACCGACGAGTCCGCCACGTGCGCGCCGCCGACGGCCAGGCGCAGGTCGGACGGGCCCACGTACACCCCGTCCAGGCCCGGTGTCGCGCAGATCGCCTCCACCTCCGCCAGGCCCGCGGTCGTCTCGATCATGGCGATCACCGCGGTCGCCTCATGGGCCCGCGCGGGCTCCGGGCCGAACCGCAGACCCGAGCGCATCGGCCCGTACGAACGGCGGCCCAGCGGCGGATAACGAGTCGCCGCAACGGCGAGAGCCGCGTCCTCGGCGCTGTCGACCAGGGGCACGATGACCGCGGCGGCGCCGGCGTCGAGCGCCCGGCCGATCGGCGCCGGGTCGTTGGCCTCCACGCGGACCACGCCGGCGGAGGCGCCGCCCGCGTCGATCGCGGTCAGCGACGCGACGAGCCCGGCGTAGCCGAGCAGGCCGTGCTGCATGTCCAGGCACACGTAGTCGTAGCCGAGGCGGGCCAGGCGCTCGGTCGCCACGGGGGCGTCGAGCACCGACCAGTAGCCGAGGACCCGCTCACGAGCGCGCAGCCGGGCGGCGAACGTCATGTCTCTCCTTGGTCAGCGGTGGTAGGCGGGCATCGGGCCGCGCAGGTCCGCGCCCACCTCGTCGCACGCGGCGCGCACGTCGTCGGGCAGGGGACCGGCCGCGGCGGCCGCGATGTTGGCGTGCAGCTGCTCGACGCGGGACCCGCCCAGCAGCAGCGCTCCGACGTCCGGCCGGTCGAGCAGCCAGCGCAGCGACAGCTCGGCCAGGCCGATCCCGGCGCCGTCGGCGACCGCGGCCAGGCGTTCGACGGCGGCGAACAGGCGGGCGTCCCAGTACCTCTCGCGGTACATCCCGGCCAGCCGCGAGTCGCCGAACCGGCCGGTGCCGGGCTCGTCGCCGAACCGGTGCCGGCCGGTGAGCAGGCCGCCGCCGAGCGGGTTGTAGACCATCGTCACGAGGCCGCTCGTGCGGGCGTACTCCAGGTACTCCTCCTCGACCCGGCGGGCGAGCAGGTTGTAGAGCTGTTGCGCCACCACGGGCCGCGGTCCACCGGCGTGGGTGAGCTCGGCGATCCGCCACGCCGCGAAGTTCGACACCCCGAGCGCGAGCACCTTGCCCTCGGCGATGAACTCCCCGACGGCACCGAGCGTGTCCGCGATCGGCGTCGCCCGGTCCGGCTGGTGCAGGTAGAACAGGTCGACCCGGTCGGTGCCCAGGCGCCGCAGGCTGCCGTCGAGCGACGCCCGCAGCGCGGCGGGCGACAACGGCGCGTGGCCGCCCGCGTCCGGGTGCGGCATGCCGGCCTTGGTGGCGAGCACGACCCGGTCGCGCCGGTCGCGCAGCACCGCCGACAGGATCTCCTCGGTGCGCCCGCCCGCGTAGGCGTTCGCGGTGTCGACACCGGTGATGCCCGCGTCCAGTGCGGCGTCCACAATGGACGACGCGGTGGCCTCGTCCACGGTGTCGCCGAACGTCATCGTGCCGAGCACGAGCCGGGACAGCGGCACGGGCACGCCGGGCAGCTCCACGCCGGTCACGCCTGCCGTCCTTCCATCGCCGCGGCGACGAGCGCGCGGGGCTTGCGGCCCGTCATCACCTGCGGGTCCAGCGCCGCCCGCCGCAGCGCGAGCGTGTACGGCTCCGCGGGAGCGGCGAGCACCCGTTCGGTGACACCGGACTCGACCACCCGGCCCGCGCGCAGCACCACCACGTCGTCGCTGATCTCCTTGACGACCCCGAGGTTGTGCGAGATGAACAGGTAGGCGACACCGGTGTCGCGCTGGATCTCCCGCAGCAGGCGGAGCACCTGCGCCTGCACCGACACGTCGAGCGCGCTCGTCGCCTCGTCGCACACCAGCAGCTCCGGCTCGCTCGCGAGCGCCCTGGCGATGCCGATGCGCTGCCGCTGCCCGCCGGAGAACTCCGCGGGCCGGCGGTCGTGCGTGCCGGCCGGCAACCCGACCCGGTCGAGCAGCACGGCGGCCTCGCGCAGGCACGCCGCCCGGTCGCGGCCCCGCAGCCGCAGCGGCTCGGCGACGATCCGCAGTGCCGTCTGGTGCGGGTCGAGCGAGCCGTACGGGTCCTGGAACACCATCTGCACCTTGTGCCGCAACGGACGCAGGTGCTTCTCCGGCAGCGCGGAGATGTCCTGCCCGTCCAGCACGACCCGGCCCGAGGTCGGGCGGATCAGCCGCACGATCGCCGCCGCGATGGTCGACTTGCCGCAGCCGGACTCGCCGACGACCGCGAGCGTCCGGCCGCGTTCGAGCGTGAAGCTCACGCCGTCCACAGCCCGCAGCGAGCCGTACTGGACGACCAGGTCCTGCACCGCCAGGAGAGGAGCGGTCACGACGTCACCTCCAGGGCGCCGAGACGGGGGACCGCGGCGAGCAGCTCGCGGGTGTACGGGTCGCTGGGGCTGTCGATGATCTGCTCCACCTCACCGGACTCGACGAACCGGCCCGCGCGCATCACGTGGATCCGGTCGGAGACCAGCCGTGCCACGCCCAGGTCGTGCGTGATCATCAGGATGCCGATCCCGGTGCGCTCCTGCAGGTCGAGCAGCAGGTCCAGGATGTCGGCCTGCACCGTCACGTCCAGCGCCGAGGTCGGTTCGTCCGCCACCAGCAGGGCCGGTTCCGCGGCGAGCGCGGTGGCGATCAGCACGCGCTGCAGCATGCCGCCGGAGAGCTGGTGGGGGTAGGCGTCCCAGCGCGTCTCCGGCTGCCGGATGTGCACCTGCTCCAGCAGCGCGACACCGCGGCGGCGCAGTTCGGCGCGGGAGAGCTTGCCGTGCCGCAACCGCAGCGCGTCGCCCAGCTGCGCGCCGATCGTGTGCACGGGGCTCAGCGCCGTCATCGGGTCCTGCGGGATCAGCGCCGCCACCCGGCCGCGCAACGGCACGACGGCGGCCGGGTCGGCGACCACGTCGACGCCCTCGAACCGCACCGAGCCCGACAGCACGGCCAGGCCCTCCGGCAGCAGCCGCAGCACGCCCATGGCGGTGGTCGACTTGCCGGAGCCGGACTCGCCGATGAGCGTGACGGTCTCGCCGCGGCCGACGGAGAAGCTGACGCCGTCGACCGCGCGCACGACACCGGCGTGGGTGATCAGCTCGATCTGGAGGTCCTCGACCTCGAGCAGCGGGGCGGTCATCAGGCGTCCGCCTTCCTGGTCCGGCGGGTGCGGTCCCGCAGGGCGTCGCCGAGGAGGTTGACCCCGACCACGAGCAGCACGATCACGAGACCGGGCAGCGTGATGAGCCACCACGACGTGGTGATGTAGTCCTGGCCGTCGGAGATGATCCGGCCCCAGGTCGCGAACGGGCGCTGCGGCCCGGCGCCGAGGTAGCTCAGCGCGCTCTCCAGCAGCACGGCCTGCGCGAGCAGGAGCAGCACGACGAGGCTCGCCGGGCGCACCACGTTCGGCAGCACGTGCCGGGTGAGGATCGTGAGCCGGTGCAGGCCGAGCACCCGCGCCGCCGCCACGTACGGCTTCTCCCGCTCCACCAGCACGAGCGACCGGGTGAGCCGGGCGACCTCCGGCCACTGCGCGATGGCGATGACGAACGTGATCACCGGCACCGAGGGGCCGAACAGCGCGACCACGAGCAGCAGCATCATCAGCAGCGGCAACGACAGCTGCGCCTCCAGCAGCCGGGAGACCGCGGTGTCGGCCCAGCCGCCGAAGTAGCCGGCCGCCGACCCGGCGAGCACGCCGATCACGCCGGACACCAGCACCGCGAGCACGCCGATGGTCAGCGAGACCTGCCCGCCGTGCAGCACCCGCGACAGCAGGTCGCGGCCGAGCTGGTCGGTGCCGAAGAGGTGGCCGCCGGTCAGCGGTGGGAGCCGGCGCTGCCCGAGGTCCTGCTGGTCCGGTCCCGGGATCGGCAGGACGGAGGCGAACGCGATCGGCAGCACCACGACGAGCGTGCAGATCGAGCCGAGCCAGAGCTTGAGCCGGATGGCCTTGCGCTGCCGGGTCGCCGACGCGGCGGCCAGCGCCTTCGCGCTCACCGCGCTGGGCCGGGCGGCGGAGGTGTCCGAAGTGGAGGGCGGGGACGTCGTGGAGGTCATGCGGTGGCCGCCTTTCCGAGGCGCACTCGCGGATCGAGCAGCGGGTAGGTGAGGTCGACGAGCAGCTGGACCGCGACGGCGAGCGCCGCGGTGACCAGCACGGTGGCCTGGATGACCGGGTAGTCGCGGGTCTCCAGGGCGCGCACGACGAGCGAGCCGACGCCGGGCCAGGCGAACACGACCTCGACGACCACGACGCCGTTGAGCAGGGCGGCGAACCGGGTGCCGAGCGCCGTCACCACCGGCACCGCGGAGTTGCCCATCGCGTAGCGCCAGACGAGCGCGCGTTCGGAGGTGCCGCGGGAGCGCGCCACCGTGAGGTACGGGGCGGCGAGCGCCGAGCCCATCTCGCGGCGGACCAGCCGGGAGATCAGCGCGATCTGCAGGATCGCCACCGTCACCGCGGGCAGCACCAGCCCGCCCCACGTGGTGAAGCCGGACGCGGGGAACACCGGGACCAGCACGGCGAACGCGGTCAGCAGCACCACACCGGTCCAGAAGTCCGGCATGGACTGCCCGGCGATCGTCGTCACGTTCACGCCGATCTCGCGCCGGGTGTCCGCGCGCCGGGCCATCCACACGCCGAGCGGCACGGCGACGACCGTGGTCAGCGCGATCGCCGCGACCGCGAGCGTGATCGTGTACGGCAGCCGGCCGAGCACCACGTCGAACGCGGGCGCGCGGAACGCGAAGCTCGTGCCGAGGTCGCCGTGCAGCAGGCCCTTCAGGAAGATCCCGTACTGCGCGAGCACGGACTCGTCGAGCCCCAGCTGCCCGCGCACGCGCTCCAGGTCCTGCGGGGAGGCGGTCGGACCGGCGTAGGCGGCGGCCGGGTCGCCGGGGGCCAGCCGGACGAGGACGAACACCGTCGAGACGGTGAGGAACACGGTCAGCAGGCTCTGGCCCACGCGCCGGGCGAGGTAGCGGATCACGGCTCAGCCCTCCACTCGGACGGCGGAGATGTCGTAGGAGTTGATCGGTTGCAGCCGCACGCCCTGCACCCTGGTCCGCCGGGCCAGCAGCACCTTCGGCACGAACGCCCACAGGCACGGCCAGGTCGCCCAGATGTCGTGCTGCGCGGCCGTGACGAGCTCGGTGCGGCGGGCGGCGTCGGTCTCGGCCGCCGCGGCCGCGAGCGCCTGCGCGATCGCCGGGTTCACGAAGCCCTGGTAGGTGTCGCGGGTGCGTTCCTTCTCCGGCGTGCCGCCGTACATGCCGAGCAGCGTGGTGATCGCCTGCCCGGTGGGGCCGGGGTAGCCGTTGCCGAGCACGTCCCAGTCGCCGCCGCGGCCCTGGCGCCACTTCAGGATGTCGCCGCCGGGTTCGAACTGCTGCAGCTCGGCGCCGACGCCGGCGGCCCGCAGCATCTCGAGCACGGCCTCCATCACCGACGTGTCCGCCGGGAACTCGCCCGTCTCCCAGATGATCTTCAGCTTGAGGTCGCGGACGCCGAGCGCCTCGAGCCTCTTGCGCGCCTCGGCGGGGTTGTGGACGTACGCGCCGGTGCGCACGGCACCCGACAACGCCAGCGGCACCACGCCCTCGGCCTGCGTCACGGACCCGACCAGCACGTCCTCGACCAGCGCGCGGCCGTCGATCGCGAAGGTGAGCGCCTCGCGCACCCGCGGGTCGGCGAGCGGGTGCCCGGCCGGCTTGCGGAAGTTGTAGAACAGCTGGTTGATGCGCGTGCTGGGCAGGTTCTCGATCACCACGCCCGGCAGTCCCGCGAGCTGCTCGGCGGAGTCCGGGGTGATCGAGTCGATGACGTCCAGCTCACCGCTGCGCAGCGCGATCACCCGGCTCGACTCCTCGGGCACGAACCGCACGCGGATGGTGCTCACCGACGGCGGCGGCGCCCAGTACCTCGGGTTGCGTTCCAGCGTGTACTCGCCGGTGCCGCCGTTGGCGGCGGTGACGACGTACGGACCGGACCCGAGACCGCTCGTCAGCTCCTCCGGGCGGTTCGCGGCCGCCGGGGTGACGAGGACGTTGGCCATCAGCAGGTCGAGGATCGGGACCGGCCGCTGGGTCTCGAGGACCAGCGTGCGGTCGTCCACCTTGGACACGGTGGGCAGCTCGGGGAACAGTCCGACGACGAACGACCCGTTGACCTGCCCGTACATCCGCAGGGCGGTGGCCACGTCCTCGACCGTCACCGGGCTGCCGTCGGAGTAGCACGCCTCGTCGCGGAGCCGGACCGTCCACCGCGTCGGCGCCGTCTGCTCGAACCGCTCGGCGAGCACCGGCTGCGCCTTCATGTCGACGTCGATGCGGGTGAGCGCCTGGCGCACGGCGCGCTGCACGGTGATCGCCGCGTCGAACTGGTTGAGCTTGTTGTCGAGGCTGACCAGCGACCGGTTCAGCCCGAGCGTGAGCGAGCCGGGGCTCGCGGCACCGACGGGTCCCGCGCAGGCCGCGAGCGGGGCCAGCGCGAAGCCTGCTCCGGTGGCGAGCCCCGCGCGCAGCAAGGAGCGGCGGCTGAGCACGGCGCCACTGCCGAATTGGGTCATCGTCGACCTCTTCCGTGTGCCCGGACCGAGTGAACGTTGTGGAGGACACACTGACACGGTTGCGCGAATCGCGCAATGACTGTCGCGCAGAACGCGCATACTGTGGCATAGTCGCCCCACAGGGAGATCTCGGTGGGGAGGGTTGATGTGAAAGAGTTTCCGGTGTTCGCGGTCGCGGACGACCTGTCGGGAGCGGCGGAGACCGCGGTCGCGCTCAGTGTGCGCGGAACACGCAGCGTTGTCCTCCTGAACGCGCGGGACTCGGTCGCCGACGTGGTCGTGCTGGACACCGACTCCCGCGGACTCCCGCCCGCCGCGGCCCACGAGACCGTGCTCACCGCCCTGGCCGGCGTCCGCGCGGGCGACCGGGTGTTCAAGAAGATCGACTCGGTGCTGCGCGGCAACGTCGCCGCCGAGGTCGCCGCGCTCACCGCGCGCGGGTACGGCGTCGCCCTGACCCCCGCGTTGCCCGTCGCCGGCCGCACGGTGGTCGGCGGTGCCCTGCGCGTGGCCGAGGACGGCTGGCGCGCGAACTGCGCAACCTCGCGCGAGGTGCTCCCGGAGGCGCTCACGCTCGGCCTCGACGTCGTGCGCGGCCCGGCCCTCGGCGACGCCCTGGCCAAGGCCGCCGACACGTGCGGCGTCGTCGTCTGCGACGCCGAGACCGACGCCGACCTGGACGCCCTCGCCTGCGCCGCCGTGCACGCACCCGCCACCCTCGCCCTCGCCGGTTCCGGGGCGCTCGCCGCGGCGCTGGGCCGCACCCGCACGCCGTCGGGCCACGAGACCACCGCGCCGCCGCCGTCGGAGAAGGTGCTGGTCGTCGTCGGCAGCGCGGAACCCGTCGCGGCCGCCCAGGTCGCGCGCCTGACCGGCTGCACCGTGCACAGCCTGGACGTGGCCGCGCTGCTCGCCGGCCCGGTGTGGATCCCGCGCCTGCGCGGCGTGACCGTGCTGTGCGTCGCCGCCGCCGACGGCATCGACCCCGCCGTCTCGGCGGCGCTCGCCCGCACCGTCGCGGCCGTCCCCGACTGGACCGACCTGGTCCTCGTCGGCGGTGAGACCGCACGGCGCGTCCTCGACGCCCTCGGCGTCGGCGAGCTCGAACCCTTCGACCAGATCCACCACGGGGCGGTCCGCTCGCGCACGCGCGACGGCCGGGTCGTGGTGACCAGACCGGGCAGCTTCGGCGGCCCCGACTCCCTCGCACAGATCGTGCGGGCCCTGACCGAAAGGCCTTCGCCGTGAACTCAGCCAGCGCACTCCCCGTCGTCGCCGTCACGATGGGCGACGGGGCGGGGATCGGCCCCGAGGTGATCGTGCCCGCCGTGCTGCACCCGGACACCCTCGCGGTCTGCCGCCCGGTCGTCATCGGCGACGCGCGCCGGCTGCGGCAGGCCGCGCAGATCGTGGGCGTGGACGCCGACGTCGTCGCGATCTCCGGTCCGCAGGAGGCCGAGTTCGGCGAGCGGCGCGTCAACGTGGTCGACCTCGGCCTGCTGCCGGAGGACCTGCCGTGGGGCGAGCTGTCGGCCGTCGCCGGTGAAGGCGCCTACCAGTACATCCGCCTCGCCGCCGAACTCGCGCTCAGCGGCGCCGTCCACGCCATCTGCACCGCGCCGCTCAACAAGGAGGCGCTGCACGCCGCCGGCCACCTGTTCCCCGGCCACACCGAGCTGCTCGCGCACCTGACCGGTGTCGAGGAGGTGTCGATGATGCTGTCGACGCCGAAGGTCAAGGTCATCCACGTGACCACCCACATCGGCCTGATCGACGCCATCGCCCGCATCGAGCCGGGCCTCGTCGAGCGCACGGTGCGGCGCGGCCACGACGCGTTGGTCCGCGCGGGCAACAAGGCCCCGGTGATCGGCGTGTGCGGCATCAACCCGCACGCCGGCGAGAACGGCCTCTTCGGCTACGGCGAGGAGGAGGAGAAGATCGTGCCAGCGCTGGAGGTGCTGCGGGAGCAGGGCGTCGACGCCAGGGGACCGCTGCCCGCCGACACCGCGTTCTTCCTCGCGGGCCGCGGCGACTACGACCTGATCGTCGCGATGTACCACGACCAGGGCCACGGACCGGTCAAGGTGCTCGGCATCGAGGCGGGCGTGAACCTCACCGTCGGCCTGCCGGTGATCCGCACGTCCGTCGACCACGGCACGGCCTTCGACATCGCCGGGACCGGCAAGGCCGACGCCCGTAGCATGGTCGAAGCGCTGCGCCAGGCAGCGGAGCTCGCCTCAGCACCGGACCCCGCCCAGGAGACCGCAGCACGATGACTTCCGCCGTCGGATCGCGCGAGCGCCGCGACCAGATCGTCCGGCTGGCCACCGAGACCGGGCTCGCGAGCGTCGACGAGCTCTCCCGGATGTTCGACGTCACCCCGTCGACGATCCGGCGCGACCTCGCGCGGCTGACCGCGGACGGCCGCCTCGCCCGCACCTACGGCGGCGCGATGGCGGTCAACGCCCACCCGGAGTCCTCGCTGCGCCAGCGGGTCGGCGAGGGCTTCGACGCCAAGCGCGCCATCGCCCGCTGGGCCGCGGACCAGATCCGGCAGGGCGAGACGATCCTGCTCGACGCCGGGTCCACCATCGGCGCGCTGGCCCACGAACTGCGCCGGGCCGACCTGCTCACCGTCGCCACCACCGGCCTGACCGCCCTGCAGGAGCTCGCCGACGTGGAGTCCGTGCACGTCGAGTGCCTGGGCGGCACCCTGCGCCCGCTCAGCCAGGGCTTCGTCGGCCCGCTCACCGAAGCCGCGCTGGAGCGGATGACGTTCGACCGCGTCTTCCTCGGCACCGACGGCGTCAACGCCGACGGCGACATCTGCGAGGCCGACCTGCGCCAGACCCGCCTCAAGGAGCTGATGGCCCGGCGGGCGGACCACGTCTACGTGCTCGCGCACGCCGCGAAGCTCGACCACCGCCCGTTCCACGCCTGGGCCAGGCTGCCCCGGCCGTGGACGCTCGTCACCGACGACACCGCGGACCCCGCCGCGGTCGAGCGGCTCCGCGCCCGCGGTGTCGACGTGGTCGTCGTCGAGGCCCTCCCGGTGACCGCCGCCGGGTGATCCCCGCGGGTTCCCGCGCTGTCGACGGAGTGTCGCCGGATTGTCGACGGCGCTTGCCATCGTGGGCGGTGACCCAGGGGAGGAACCTGATGAGAAACCGGATCGTCACCACGGCGCTCGCCTCGACCGCGGCCATCGCGGGACTGCTCGGCACCGCCTCGCCGGCCTCGGCCGACGACCACTTCGACGTGACCGTCCGCAGCGCGGTCAGCGGCAAGTGCCTGGCACCGCAGGGGGAGTCGTTCTCGGACGGCGTGCCGATCGTCCAGACGACCTGCAACGGCAGCGCGTTCCAGCGGTGGGACTTCATCGACAAGGGCAACCACGTCGTGCAGATCCGCAACGCGGTCACGTTGAAGTGCATGGACGTGCTCGGCCTCAACAACGACGGCACGCCGGTCGTCCAGTGGCCCTGCGCCAACATCACCAACCAGCGGTTCCAGGCGAGCCGCAACCTGCCCGACTTCGTGACGCTCAAGTCGCGGGTCGCCGGCACGTCGACGCACTGCCTCGACGTGCCGGGCGGGCAGGCCACCGAGGGACTGGCCGTGCAGATCTGGACCTGCAACGGCACCGCCGCGCAGTCGTTCGGCGTGTTCCCGGTCTGACCT